>JAUQXU010000322.1 GCA_030837935.1 Candidatus Brocadia sp. | reverse complement strand
AAAGGTCGTTCGTTTTGACTTTGGAACATCTTACATAGATAACCGTTCTGTTTACCACGAAGTTCTTGAAAAATTTAAAGTTTCGTTAGTTCTTGTAACGATGGCACTCCTTTTTGTATTTTTATATATCCTTCTTGTAATATCATGCCCTTTGCGATCGGATTGGACTCTTGAGTTATTAAACTTTCTGTTCGTCTCTACACCTACCTTTTTTAGCGGGATTGTTATTGCAATTCTCACCTTCCTTTTCTACCCTTTTACAGCATTTTCCGGGAACTTTCAATCAATTGAAGACCTTCTTTATATGCTGCCTCCAGCGTTTGTTCTGGCTCTTTATCCCATGGCAATACTGGCAAGGATATTAAAACAGGAGATGGAAAGAATAAATAATAGTACTTTTATAACCTTTGCCAGGTCGCAGGGATTGCCGGAACTTAAAATACGGTTTAAGTATATCCTGAAAAATGCCTTGATTCCATTTCTGGCTGCATTCTCCAACCAACTTCCCATGTTATTTACTGGTGCATTTATTGTGGAAATTATTTTTTCATTACCTGGCATAGGATCTTTATTGGTAAAATCTATTCTGCAAAAGGACCTGCCCATGCTGGAAGGTGTTGTAATTCTTAATGGTATTCTTTTTATTGTAATTAACCTTATATTTGAGACCCTATATCCTATCATTGACCCAAGGATACGGAAACAGTATGCATAAAGGAAGATTAACAATAAAGATTGGCATTTTTCTATCTGTGCTGCTTCTTATCAGCATATTTATTCCGTATCTCTCACCACAAAACCCATTAGAAATAAATCTGGATACCAAACTGATGAGTCCCTCGCTCCAACATTTATGGGGGACGGATGAACTGGGTCGTGATATCTTAAGCCGGGTATTAAATGGCTTTTCCACAACCATCCGGGTTTCTGTCCTTGCACTTCTGGCATCCCTTGTCATTGGAATCTGCCTGGGAGGAATTGCCGGATATTTATACGGTACATGGGTAGATTGGGTTTTCAATTGGATTGTTAGCCTGATATTTTCATTGCCATTTCTGCTTATTATGGCTTCGATAATGAGTATTACTGGGCCTGGTATTGTTAATGCTTATATAATACTATCCTTAATAATGTGGGTGGGACCTGCCAGGATTACCAGGGCAGAGGTAATAAAAACCAAAAGCCTCGGCTATGTAGTTACCGCGAGGGCTTATGGTTACCCTGGATGGCGCATTTTGCTATTAACGATAATGCCAGCCACAGTGGAATCTGCATCTATCTTTTCCATAAGTTATCTTCCCGAAATTATAGGTTTAGAGGCGGGATTATCGTTTCTGGGACTGGGGATTCAACCCCCATATCCTGGACTTGGTAAAATGATATTTGACGGGCTCAATTACATCTATTCAGCATGGTGGATGGCATTTTTTCCTGCAATGACTTTATTTTTAATGGTTATGTTAATTAACCTATTCATGGCATCGAGCAAGAGAAAATAATATTACAGTATTAAAAAAAGGAGTTAAGAATGAATGATAAACAGAAGCTCTATCCACAGAAGATTTATCAGGTAAATTATGTACTTGAAGAAATAAGAAAGATATGTGAGATAAAAGATCAACTAGTTGGCTTTAGCATTCTTAATTATTTTACTCAAAAATTTAACAATTTCCCAATTCATAGTGATAGATGGGAGTTTAATGGCAAGATATGTAATAACATAATAGGTTGTCTAAAAACCAAGAAACATAAAGATGATTGGAAATATTTATTTGAACATATAGAAAGTGTTGGTCTGGAAGTGTTACAAGAAAGCGTAGATTACTTTAAAAAAATTATGGAAGAAAAATGTACTTTGTTAACTTCTGAGGAGGAATACAAAGAATTTCATTACCACCTTTTAAATCTATATCAATCTTTCCCGATTGATTCAAATGAATATATAGATGGAATTGTTTTCCGTAATTTTAAGAAAAAACAGACAAGGTTACTTTATGCTACCGGTGAACTTCTTGTTGAGATGGGAAAAACATATAATGTTTATCCATGGATTGATATGACCTTTGTTTATGAGTCTGGCGAGAAAATAAGGAGTATTTCTTGTCAAGAGTATGGGGGCAAAGATTGTGATATGGTATATATTGCAGATGTGACTCGAGAAAAAATAAAAATGACTATTAAAAATAAAGTGTCTATTAAACCTTCTGTTTATTTTGACTATTTACTACCCATATTTGCCGGATATTTATCTCCTTCAGGTGATGCCACATTAAAGTATGATGGAAAACACAAAAATACATATTTGCTTTCTAAAAGTTACATTAGAAATCTTCTTGTAAAAATTAAATACATTTTATGTATTCCTGTTTACAACGCATATATTGATAAACGGTTATACGGAAGCTTCTATGGTATCTTTACCATTCCCTTTACATTTAAAGATGACAGAGATGAATTTATAAAAGAACATAAAAAAAAGATTGAAGAGAATTTATTTTTATTAATAAAGTAAAAAGAGATAACCATGGATATAAACATACATGAAATTTTAAAACAGCCGATAAAAACAGACCTTCTGGAGCATTACACAAAATATATTACAATGGTTCAGGACTGGGAGTCTGTAAGGGTATTTGATGTTAAGGAATCCAAAGATGCCAAAGAAGTTATACTTGATTATTGTTATGCAAGGGTGAAAGATGGTGATGAAAAAGGTACATGGGGAAAATGTAACAGGAAAGGTAAAGATTGTAAGAAACAATGTGGTATTGATATCTTTATAGACCAAAAAGAAAGAAGCATACTGAATGATAATAACTTGAGAGATAAATTACTTAATAATCAAGAAAAACATATTGTGTACAGTGAGATAAATTTGGGTAATATGCATAAGGCCCTGCTGGAAGATATCTTTACGGAAAGGTATATACCTGAATTAGATGAATATGACAAAACCAGATGCAAAAGCAAAATTGTATTATATGAGTATCCGTCCTATACGATCTTTCCAGAAGATGAACAGAAAGAGTACACACTCGGTCTTTATTATGAACGGCAGCAAGTAGAAATCATGAGGCAATTGGCTACAAAATTTAAAGTATTAAGGCATGGTATAAAAGCCGCTGTGACCGCCATTATGGCTAGAAATATGTCGCACAATATTGGGTCGCATGTGTTGTCGTATTGGGGGAATAAGTTAAAAAACAAAATAGATAGTAAAGAAAATACTAACGCATCTGAGTTAGAGCCTTCAAAATATCTCTTTGACTACCTAAAGAAGAGAATGGATTTTATAGCAGAAATCACAACAACTGTTCCTGCTTGGGAAAAAACCTTATCGCTGAAGAACGATATCATTGAAGATTTCCAAAAACAGTTTGCAATTCTAGACAATATCGCACGTTCAGAAGGGTTTTGTTATTATAAAGATTGTTCCAAGATGACTGCAAACATCCCAGGCGTTAGTATGCCATCTTCTAATTGTGCTGATTGTTTCCGTCTTCCTCATAACTTGAAAAAGCCAAGCAATGATGAATTAAAAAGTAAGGAACCTGAACCACTGAAAATAACTTATTCAAGCAAGGATTTCCATGTTTCAATACCCCACGGGATTGTTGGGGAGCAGGCATTTTATTCAATATTGGAAAATTTTATAAGAAACAGCGCAAAGCATGGAGGTCGTAAAATCAGGGACAGAATAAAAAGCACTGAACCGAGCAAGCCAACTGCGCTTGAGTTTACGATACAGGCAGAAGAGAGCAAGGAATACAGCGATTATATTAAGATAACAATCAGCGACAATATAGGGAATTGCTGTGATGTTGTTGATAAGGAAAAAAATAAAAGGGTTATTGATGTTTTAAGCGAAGCAATTAAAGATGATGAATACATAAAATCTGAAGATGGGCGAATTAAAAAAGGAAGCTGGGGTATTAAAGAGATGAAGGTTTCAGCAAATTTTTTGAGAAAGAAAGAAGTAGATGCCCTCGTTAGTGGACATAATAATAAAGACGAGCCACCTATCATACAACTAACCTGTTATTCAAATTGTGAAAAAAACAAAACCTGTAATGACTCAAACAACAAAAATATCTCGTTTACCTTCTATTTAAGAAAACCTAAAGAGGCTTGCATTGTCTCAGATAACCGTGTTACAGGTAATTCAGAATATGGAATAGATGTTTTCTCCTATAAAAACTTTAAAGACAAACTGGGAAAAGAAACTATACCTCACAGGTTCCTTGTTTTTGATAAAAATGATGAGGATATTTTATCGTTTATAGATGACAATAGAAACCGATTGCCATGCAGAATAATTATTATTAATAAGAAAACTCCAAAGAAGGTTACGCTGGAAAATAATGCCAAATTAAAAGACAGATGGTTAAGCCCAGCTTACATTGCTAATATTGCTAATATTGCTAATATTCGTTTTGACCAAATACCTAAAAACCCAGATGTTTTTCTATTAAATTTATATGAAAATTTTGTATCAGATAAAATCAAGGGAGGAAGCCATAACATACTGATGCGTAATATTAAAAGCAGTAATGGGGAATGGGCTGAAAATGGTATTTGCATTATCGCAGTGCCAACAAGTCCAACGGGGTTAAAGGACTTAATCATTTTTGATAACCATCACGGGATGATAACAAAAGATGAGAACGGAATTGTAATAATCCCCGATGGTTTATTCTATCAAGGGATTTCGGGAAGTACCTCTTTTGGCAAAACCCTTGAAAATATTCCGAAAGGAAACGAAAAAAAGATTTTTTTAAAGGAATTGGTGGAAGCGGCGCTTGTAAAGGTTTTAATAGCAGATGAAAGGATATGGAAAAACTCACAGGATGAAATTATAACACCTGAAAATAATATTCCGGTTAAACGTATAGAACTATTGAAAAAAATGGGGATATATCTTGTTCCTATTGACGGGAATATTATAACTGACGATGAGAAAGCCAAAGTGTTAAACAATTTCGATGATATTGTGTTTTTTATAATTCACAAAGGTTTAGTGGAGAAAATGAATGACCTTGTAAAAGAGGCAAACAGTAACCTTGGAACTAAATTTGTAAAAGATGTAGTTGCTAAATTCCCTTTTGTACTAATAGATTCTGGAAGAGGTGAACCGGATAATCTCGAACCAGGCACCAGATATGTGCCAATGAGCGCCATAGAGAGTTTTATTGAAGATATGGATAAATATTCTTTAGTGCAAACTCTTTTTTCTGTAAGGAGGTCTGAAAATGCAAAATGACGATAGGCTTATAGTAGAAGTCAGTAAAAAAAATTATGCCGATTATTGTACCTTAAAGAAATATGTTCCCTGTACAAAGGAAGGAGCATTCTTTTATTACTTCACGGACGGCTGCAACCATCATAAGAATGGTTCTTGCATGTATAATTTTTGCTTTATAGACCAAGATTCAAATACTTTAAACGAGATAGTAACTGGGATAGTGAACAATACAAGCAAAACAAAGATATGCATTGCTGTACACAAGACTGGAAACCCTATAGATGCGGTAAGCAAGGGCATAAGGAATTCTACTAAGATTGAAGGAAAGGTAATTTATCCACCAAAAGAGTTTATTCACGAAAACAATGACCCATTATGGAAAAACGGACTAGAACCATTTGTAGTTGAAAGCATAGGAAATAATTTTTACCAATATAAAGATCTGTTTAATAATCTCTGGAATCTTCTTGCCCCATCTCAAGCAGATATTGCCCACACCTTCCGTGCAGATATCCTAACACCCTTTATTCCATTTCACCTTTATCACGACCCTGATAATAATAAAACTGAAGACTGGAATACAATTCTTGAAGACTGTTGTACTGCAATTAATGCTAAAGATAAAGAGAACAAAAATATTATTGAAGATAAATTCAATATGCTGATAGGACTGAAGGGTAGCTTGTCAGATGAAACCAAGAATTCTGCACGTGAGGCATTTAAAACTTTAAAAGACTATTTTCAAACTGATGGAAATGTCTGCGTAGAAAAAGCAAAAGTAAAGGATTGCCGTGAGACCATAGAAAGCTTTGCAGAAAGCCTTGGAAAAATTGTTAATTCCATAGAAGATAGTAAAGAGAAATAGCCACGAAGATGCGCAAACAACAAAAAGAATATCACCCAGGAGGCTCGGAGACACGGAGGAGGAAAATAGATTAGAAATTATTTAAAATGGAGTAAAATATGTTATTGATGGGTTGCTTAAATCTCCAAATAAAGGCTTTATCAATATGAAAACAGTATGGATTATCGACAGAGGTCATGAGCGCCCACGTTTTGTGACTGCTTATCCTGTAACGATCAGTAAGGAGGATTAAATATGATTAAGGAATTAGATAGTGTTGTTCTAAAGCATGATATTGGAAAATATGGTCTGAAAAAGGGTGATATAGGGGCTGTAGTCCATTGTTATGCTGATGGTAATGCCTTTGAGGTTGAATTTCTTACTGCTGAAGGCAGAACACTTGCAGTTCTTACACTTACTTTGGATGATATTAGATTGATGGGTTCTAAAGAGATATTACACGTGCGTGAAATCATACAACAATCAGCATAAAACACTACAACATGCTGCCAAGGGGCAGCTAATAAGAAAAAGACTTAGCGATCTCGGCGGCTAAAATGGAAGAGAAACTATTAATAAATGCCAACCATTTTTAAAATATGAATACTTTGGTAAATGAAATTAATGAAGCACGTGCTCAAAATGTTATCGTTAGTGAAGATTTATGAGAATAATGAGATTTTGAAGGCTGTCTTAGAAAAAACTCTTTCTCTTATTCAGAAACCTATAGACAATATTATTTTCAATAACATTTCGTATTCTAAATATCAAAGCAACAGTACACCGTATTCAGGCATGAAATACATTGTGAACTTAAGGGCAGAAAAGAAGGACACCACACCTGTTATATTTTATGGCTTTGAAAATCTCGAGCGCCTCAAGAAAAAGCCAGAAGCTACAATCTTACAGAGTCCCGCCATCGAATATATCCAGATGCCGTTTAAGGTTGATGAACTATCAGAAAAGCTCCTAAAGGTTATTGCCAATGATGTAAACTCAGATGGACTGGACAAACAAACAAAACAGAATATTGCTTTGGGGAAAATAAGGATTTTTAAGCATGACATTATAAATGCCGTTAATACGGTCAAAACAGTCTATAAATTAAAACGCAATGGTTCAATAGATACTCAAAAAGAAAACTGGGAAAGTGTGAAAATATCCATTTTTATGGAGAAAGAATTAATACGTAAAAACACAATACATTTCGATGATATTGTGGATAATATTGTTGAACTGTTGTCTCAAGAAGCAATTTCAAGTATAAAGGGAAATCTGTCTTATTCTGAAGAGAAATATAAAATACTTCTCAAACACCTTGAGATATATTCAAAAAGAAATAAAGATATTGTTGTTTCTGATGCTGAAAATATTGTTAACCATCTTAACGAACTGATCAAAATTTTGGAGACAGTTAAATTATGAACTGTGCTGAAAAACGATATACGCTTTTATTGGTAGATGATGATAAAGCATGGAGTAATAATCTGAAGGATGAGCTTGAGAAGTTAAACTTTACAGTTTGCTATGAAGAAAAGGCTGAAAACACACTAAATCGAATCCGTGATGTGGAACCAGATGCGGTTTTACTTGATATATTATTTAACAAGGAAAATAAAGGGAAATCTACATTTGATCGAATAAAAGCAAAATATGCAGCATTACCGGTAATTATGCTTACAAGTACGATGGTTGATACTTATGAAGATGCCGATTATCCTGGCAGGGCTTTTTCTTATCCAAAGGATGCATTGAAACCTGAAGACGAACAAACGTATAAAGCATTTGCAAAGAAAATAAGAGGAACGATAGACGGCACAGATAATATAGAAAATTATATTGGTAAGTTCGAAGAACTCGGTCTGATCGTTGGAAATACCAAAGCGATGAGAGATGCTTGCCGCATGGTACTTAATGCTAAAAATACAGACAGCGCTGTCTTAATAACGGGTGAAACCGGTACAGGTAAGGAGGTAATTGCAAAGGCTATTCATCAGCTTGGTAAAAGAAAGGATAAACGACTTGTTTCCGTTAATTGTGCAGCTTTAACAGAGACATTAATCGAAAGTGAATTATTTGGACATGAGAAAGGCTCTTTTACAGATGCCAAAGAAAGACGTCAGGGCAAATTTGAACTGGCGGATAAAGGCACTATATTTCTTGATGAAATTGGAGATATGAGTCGAAATACCCAGTCAAAGGTATTACGAGTTTTGCAGGAACAAAGCTTCGAGCGAGTAGGAGGCGTTGAAACTCTTCATGTTGATGTTAGATTGATAAGCGCAACTCACAAAGATTTGCTTAAAGAAATTGAGAACGGTAATTTCAGAGAAGATCTTTATTACAGATTAAACGCTATACTTATTGACTTGCCGCCGCTTAGAGAAAGAATGGAAGATATTGAGGCTTTGTATAAACATTTCATTAATGATTTAAAGACTAAACTTCATAGGAATGAAATCATAGAGACCTTACGTCCACAAGTTAAAGAGTTGTTCATGAATTACAATTGGCCTGGCAACATAAGACAATTCAGACAATCCATAGAAAGCGCAATTAATTGTAATAATTCAGCAATCCTTATGGAGGAGGATTTTCCTAAAGAAATCCGTGAAGGTAATAAAAAAGGGAACGAGTTGTTATATGATCCAGAAGTTGTTATTGAGAGATGTATAAAAGGAGAAATAGGGTACCATGAAATTGCGAAAACGATAGCGCCAATAAAATCTCCGGCGATGATAACAATTTTAGAAGGAATATGCCACCGATATTATGAGGAAAACGGGGTCTTAACAGAAGACCTTCTTATCCCGGTCCTAAAATTTAAAACACGTGCAAATGTTCATAGAGTGCTGGAAGAACATGGAATAAGTACTACAGAAATTAAGCCTCAATATAAAGAAAAAGTGCAGATAAAGAAGGTATAAAGTAATAATTTTAGTTTAGCATTAGGAAGGTGATAATGAATGCCTCAAAGGGATGTACAGTATTTATCTTCCATAGAGAAAATTATGTTTCAGAAAGCCTTGCAAAGGCTTTAGGTTATACTCAAAGCGACTACCTGCCATTTTACACACCTAATGAAATAATTATCCACCTTAAAGAAAACCATGCATCACTTTTTCTCATCAACGGTGATTCGCCAGAAGACTTGAAGACCATCTTGAATGAAGTTTTTGGGAAAAGGCAGAACAAAACGCCTCTAATCATATTTTCCTTCCTGAACCAAGAATCATTAATTAAAAGACTAAAAGGTAACGATGCTTTCCCGGAACTTGAGACCTGTCTGAAAAATGATTTGCTCAAAGTTGTAAAATTGCCCACAAACAAAGAAGACATTCGAGAAGAAATTGCCTCTATAAAAGAACAGTATGAGAGCAATAAAGACATAGAGAGAGCTACTTCAGATTTACGGAAGACAATAGCTGTGCGTTTATCAAATAAAAAGGATAAGGACCAGAGGCATATAATGGGCAATCTCACGGCAGCTTCCAGGATAATGCATGGGGCGATTCGGTCGGGAGACTACAATCTTCTAAATGAAGAAGTTGAAAAAAAGGCTAAAGATTTGTATTACGACTTGATATACAAGAATACATTAGAAGAATGGGACGATAAAAAGAAAAATGAAAAATGGGATGGTGCCACAGAGACGATCGAGCTTGCAAAAAATGAACTTGAATCAAAAGGTGTTACAAGTGAGACACAACGCACCACATGGCACGAAAGAATTAATCAAGTTCTTGTTATTGATGACCAAAAGGAAATGTGGGAGCCTGTCTGGAAATTCATTTTGGGGGATGACAAGGTTGTTATAGTAGAAGATGGTGAGAACGGGTTGGGCAGTATAAGAAAAGGAGTTCAATATGATTGCGTTCTACTCGATATTGACCTTGGAAAGGATGAAAATGGAAAAGATAGAGAGAACGGCATTGTAGTTTTGCAAAGGATAAAACACGAACAGTTTGATTTACCAGTAATAATGATGACGGCATGTGACCATGCAGAATTGACAAAAATGTGCCTTAGATACGGTGCAGATAGTTATTTTGTGAAAACGCTAAGAGATAACAGAGACTCAATTGAATATTATAGGCAAATTAGAGATATTATACAGCATGTTCCAATATATACTGCTGAGGAACGAGAAATATGGCGAAAGTATGCAAAGATTGAAGGTGCGGTTAATGAGATAGATAAGAAACATGGAACAGGAATTGGCAAATATTTCAAAAAAGCCTATTATCTTTTTACTATGGATGATGAGCATTTAATACCTGCAAGGCTTCTTGTTCCTGAGTGGTTACAAGATAATCCTAAAACGGAAAAGTCCTCTGAATCTAATAAAGACAACAGAAAAACAACTAAATATGATGGGGTTGCTTTTAATGCAATGATAGCAGTGGACCAAATACTCATTGCAAATTTGCTAAAACAGAAAATATTTTCAGAATATGATAAAGCAAGTGAACATCTTTATAGTAAAAGAAACGATGGATTTTTTTCCACTTTTAATGATCGGTTGCGTAAATCTAAAATAACATTTGAAAAAGGAAAAATTTCCTATTTAACATCAACATCTGAAACGCGCCATGCATTTTTTAGGATAAATGAAAAACCAATAAATAAAAACATCGCTATAAAGTGTATGGAAGAATTTTTATACCTCATTAATTTAATAACAAATAATTTATCCAGGTACCTTAATCAATCGAAGCCTTCCGAGATTTTTAATATTGATATAACTAAATATTTACAAATTGAGCAATTATCAAATAACTCTCATGAGACTTTAAGTAAGTCCGGCGCAGTTTGTTTTTCTTTAGGGTTTGAAGAATATAAAAAGGAAGCTAGCCATTCTAAGAAATATCGTGATTCTCATAAAATTCTTTTTATTGATGATGAAGGAACAAACAGCGCATGGTATGCATCGTTACAAGAATTTTTTAAGCTAAATGGATGCAATTTGGAGATAAGTAAATTATATGACAAAAATATAAAGCTGGACAGCTACTCTTTAATACTATTGGATCTTGTGTTTGATGGAGATCATAAAAAGGGACTTGAATATTTAAAAGCCATAAAAAAAGATAACCTGTCAATCCCTGTTGTTATAATTACAGCAGATAACTCGGCATATTATGCTAGGAGATGTATGTTTTATGGAGCTGATGATTATTTTGTAAAAGCAACAGCCGATAAAGAAAAAGAATATTTCGATAGTTTTAACAAGATGGTTGATTTCTGTATTGCACAAATTGAAAATACACAACGAATAAAGTTGTGGAATATTATCAATAAAATAGAGTGTATGAATTGGTGGCTTGATGACGAGAAGATAGAGAAAATGAGCGATTTAAAAGGGACGAAAGGATTTGCAAAAGAAAAATTCAAAAAACTGGAAACAGAATTAATGACTTTTCCAGTAAAAGAAGGTTATTTTTACTATCTCCTTGAGATAAATAAAGACAAGTTTCTTGATCAATGGCGTTTAAATAGACTATTTCCAATAGACAAAGCTTACACGAGTGATATATATCTTTGCTTAGGACAATTTATTGAATATCTAATGTTAACTCTAGCATTGGTGCAAGGCAGTTATGAACCAGAGGGAAAAGCTGGATCATTAATTACAGAATTAGCTTATC
>JAUQXU010000321.1 GCA_030837935.1 Candidatus Brocadia sp. | reverse complement strand
GTCGACCATGTCGTTGAAGAACTGGCTCGTGAACCAAATGACTCGCAGCACATTCAGGAACCATAAGACCAGGTAAGTCACGATATTCAGCCAGAACAGGGCAACAGCGACAATCGACATTCCTAACAAGTGGGCTGCAATGGAAATAATACCCGTGGCCATGACCATTGCAAAATAGGCCGGAGACAAACCCTTTACACTCTCTTTCAAGCCATTCAGGAGGAGTGAATAATCGAACATTTGGTTATCTTTAGGTTCTGGAAAAATAGCCATGATCTGCCTATGTGGTTATTGATAGCGGAGATGAAGAACGTTTAAAATTAGCCGTCGCACTTTTGCTGTCGGTTGCATTGTTAGGTTATTATCTGTCTTAATTTTATATCTATCATTATTTAATAATTAAGATGCGACCCAGGATATTCCTTTTTTTGAATGTCACGAATGGTCATCGTTGGGTTTCGCCTTGCTCAACCCAACCTACACAACGGGCCTTATTTCCCTATTTTTGCTGTTTGTTGAGGTTCATCCTTAACTCCATAGCCTTTTTGCTGATTTCTTCAATAGATAGGTCTTCATCCAGACCTTGTCGCCATTTTGTATAATCAAATGGTTCCCTTTGAATCAGGGCAATAAACCGTTCTGCTTCAACATCACCTATATATTTGGTAAGGACTTGAAGCCCTTTTAGTCTAATTTCTGTATCAGTCATCATGACAGAACCTCCTTTATGAAACCAATTGGGTCATTAATTTTAATATAGTTTATTTGATCTGCCCATTGTAAAATCTTATCATCCGTAGTTAGAAAATAATCACACTTTGAGAAAATAGCACAAGATATATGCAATGAATCAATTTTTTGAATACCAATTTGATTTAGCAAGTTAGCTGTCTTGGGCACTTCAGGATTTTCCTCAATATCCTGAATAGCATATTTCTTCCAGCCATTTATTCGAACCTTTCGCTCAATATATGGATTTTTGTTGTTCTCGTAATCCAATAGATACGACCAGATCAATTGAAACTTTCCGGATCGGACTTCTTCTTGGATTTTTAGCTTTGCTTCGGCCTCAATCCTGATTCTGATTTGCGATTGATCGTCGAATGGCCGATTGAAACAACAGTTATCAAGGTAAATTTTCATGGCTTGTAATACAATCCTAATAATATATTATACGCTTTATAAATAAACCGGACGCTGCGCTTTTTGTGGGCGGCTGCATTTTCTGGTTAGGCGGTTTTTATTTCTTTACTGATTTCTTAATATTTAAGATGTGACCCTTGGCTTCCCTTGGCTTCCTCCTTGGCTTCCTCCGCCCCGAACCCGACTGGTAGCCCACCAGCACTATTGCGCAAGCGAGAGCCACGCTCAGGACAAATCTGATGCTCAGCAAGCTCTCTGATGAACTGTCAATTTGCGCGGCTTCTGGAATTGGTCGGTTCATGGTCGGCTCCTTTCTGTTCGATGTTTCGGGTTTGACTCACCTCAGCCTTCGGCAGATCGGCGACCTGCAGGATGATGTCGAGATCCGTTGGACTTACATGCCGCATAACGCAGAATTCAGTGACGAGTACCACTGTAAGTCATCAAAAAGCAAAAAAGACGATTTGTACATCGAGAATCATCGCTCATTTGAAAAAGTGTCCTGTGGTACTCGTTCACTGCAATGACTGGTTATCAAACCATCATTCTTATTGCAGTCAATGCCTTTATACCATTAATCAGCCATAAATCCCATCCTTATAAGATACTACTCGCGCAACAACTTCCGCCAATACTACTATATCTTCAACACAGAATATCTTCGTAATGATTTTATCAAAAAGGATATTTGCCTCAGAGCCAAACTCTTCATCCGCCTCCCAGAGTTCAATTAATATGGGGACACCTTCAAATGCTTCAACCACAATTGCTACGTCTGCACGGTTTATTTTTTTGGCAGGCAAATTATACAACACTGATAATATATCGAATATATTATCTCCATACCTTTTCATTATCACATCAGTAGCTCGTTTCTTAAACACTTCGGCAAAGCTGTTTATAACAGAGAGTCCATTAAAACTAAGATATTCTCCGCTGACTACTGGTAAGCCTGCTATCTTTTGAGAAAGATAATGAAGGATTAATACCTTTAGATAATCCTCTATTGGTGTATTATGGGGTAATGATAATATTTTTCTGAGCTTAATATTAACTATGTACTCATCACCGAGAAATTTCACTTTTGTATCATTTGATATACCCGAACCTAAGAGGTTCTCCCAAGACATTGTTATTGCTAACTCTAATTTCATGTCGAAGTTATTTTGATATTTCTATTTGATAACTATTAAGTATACAGAATAAATTCTGCATATCACAATATTTCTTGACTTTTACAGAAATCTATATAAAATTTTCTTAATTTTAATAACTTACTTTGTTTTAGTCAATTGAAAACGATGAGTGATAAACCGAAAAAGCTTTTAGAACAGGTCCGGGATCTTATTCGATTAAAACACTATTCCATCAGGACAGAACAAACGTATCTTTCCTGGATGAAAAGATACATCCTTTTCCATAATAAAAGACATCCCAATGACATGGGAAGCGCTGAGATTGAAACATTTCTTTCTCACCTTGCTGTAAATTTAAAGGTGTCGGCATCGACTCAAAACCAGGCGTTCAATGCCTTGTTGTTCCTCTACCGGGAGGTTCTGAAGAAAGATTTAGACGAATCAATTCATGCAATCAGGGCAAAGAGACCAAGACGTTTACCAACGGTTATGACGAAAGAAGAGACAATGAAAGTCATTGGCGCTCTTTCGGGTGATTTTCAACTGATGGTGAAGCTTATCTATGGGAGTGGATTAAGGTTAATGGAGTGTTTGAGGCTGCGGGTGAAGGACATTGATTTCGATAATAATCACATAGTGATTCGCGATGCAAAAGGTATGAAGGATAGGGTTACTGTACTTCCCGAAAATTTGAAACCTTTGCTGAGAGAACATCTGCGGCGAGTAAAAATGCAGCATGACCACTATCTGGCCAAAGGATTTGGGCATGTCTATCTGCCGTATGCACTGGCAAGGAAATACCCAAATGCTGACAAGGAGTGGGGATGGCAATATGCGTTTCCTGCAAAGGGCGTGTCGAAAGACCCGAGAACTGGTGAAATGAGACGGCATCATCTGCATGAAAACAGTCTTCAGAAGGCTGTAAAGAATGCAGTACATCTGGCTGGGATGACGAAGCAGGTGAGTGTGCATACATTTCGCCATTCATTTGCAACTCACTTGCTTGAAGCAGGACATGATATCCGAACGGTACAAGAACTGCTCGGTCACAAAGATGTTAGCACTACCATGATTTACACCCATGTGTTAAATAGACCAGGGATTAGTGTCAAGAGCCCATTAGACACAATACCGGTATCTCATGCTTGAATTTTCATGATAGATTAGCGCAATATGAAATACAAAGAAGATATTCGGAATCAAATTCTATCTAAGGTAAAAAAGGTCGTTGTCAAGATCGGGACGGGTGTGCTCACTACCGATGATGGATACGTGGATAAGGAGCAGATACAGAGACTGGCAGAACAGGTGGTGGAACTGAAAACGATGGGATACGACGTAGTTGTTGTAAGCTCCGGTGCAATTGGTTCCGGGATGGGAGAACTGGGTATAGAGAAAAGGCCAGGTACGTTACCAGAGCTGCAGGCGGTTGCGGCGATTGGTCAAAGCAAACTAATCAGCACCTATGATGATTGTTTTAAATTACACGGTTACCATGCTGCCCAGATTCTGCTCACCCGCGAAGATTTTGAAGACCGGCAGAGATACCTGAATACCTGCAATACGATCCATACGTTGTTTCAACTCAACGCCATTCCCGTGGTGAATGAAAACGATACGATTTCCGTTGATGAAATCAAATTCGGTGATAACGATGCGCTTTCAGCATTGGTAACGAACCTCCTGAATGCAGATTTACTGATTATCCTTTCTTCCGTTGATGGGCTGTACGATAAGTTTCCAGCGGGAAAAGGTAAGGCTGCTGTTATCCCTACGGTAGAAAATGTTTCAGATGAGATCAGGCAATTGGCCTTTGATTTAAAGACCAAGAGAGGTGTGGGTGGGATGCAGACCAAGCTGGAGGCTGCATCCGTAGTGACAAATGCGGGAGAGGCAGTTATTATTGCCAACGGAAGGATGGATGGGGTATTAAAGAAGATCGTACAGTGTGAGCATATTGGTACCCTGTTTCTTCCCAAAGAAGAAAAAATGACAAGCCGCAAACGGTGGATAGGATATACGATAAAGCCGAAAGGAAAGGTGCATGTTGACGATGGTGCAATGCACGCCTTGACAGAGAAGGGCAAAAGCTTACTTGCCTCAGGGATCGTATCTGTGGAAGGTACATTTACTAAAGGGGATATTATTACGATTTGCGGAAAGGGGAATGGTACAATTGTTGCCCGCGGCCTGACAAATTATTCTTCGGAAGAGATTGAAAAGATTAAAGGACGCAGTACCTCTCATATAGCTAAAGCGCTGGGTTATAAGTTATACGATGAGGTTATTCACCGGGACAATATGGTAATTTTATAGGGTTCAATCTGTCGCCACAAAGGCGCAAAGAGCGTAAAAAAAGGTATTAAATATCAAAAATAAAAAATCAAAATGCAAAATGACAAATCCAATATCCAGGGTCTAAC
>JAUQXU010000320.1 GCA_030837935.1 Candidatus Brocadia sp. | reverse complement strand
TACCGCTCCAATACAATATCCATTATCGCCAGTTTGCTTTATGCTACCGCTCCACTCTTTGTTGCGACTGGTCGAATCGCCAAAGGAGATTGCCTGCTTGCGCTCGTTCTCATTTCAGGAATACTCTGCGTTTTAAAATATACAGAATCTGGAAAAAGAGTGTACGTAATCTTAGCAGGATTATTGGCAGGGATATCGTTCTGGAGTAAAGAAATGGGTATCTGTGCACTTGTAATCATTCCACTGTTATTGGGTCATAAAGGTTTCGTAAAGGAAGCTGGTATTACTGTTGGAATCGGTTTTACGATTGCCATGAGTTATTTTTTATATTGCTATATAATAAATCCAGAGGCCTTTTTTAAAATGATGGATTTACGCGATAAGCACCAAAGTACCGTATTCGATATGGTGGTCAAATATATAAAGGATTTTAGAATTACTCTAAACTATGCTAATTTTGGTATAGGGTATTACTGGTGGTTCTGGTTTGTGTTGGTGTACTCAATGGGAAAGCGGGATTGGACTGTTCCTGTAACGGCATTTATTCTGCTCATGACAATCAGTGCCCTATCAACTGATATATATCCATTTGGCTGGTTTCTTATGCCTATCTATCCATTTATGGCAATTGCCGGAGGCTTATTTATACGAGATTTAATTTCAAAACCTAATACTGCAAAGGCACTCCTAATACTTTTAATCCTTATGGCAGTTCCGTTAAAAGAAGTCCTTCCGGTAAATTTATACAAGTCGCAATGGTTGTTTAGATATTACCTTGCCATTGGTATTATGCCTTTTCTAGCCTCTGATTTTTTTAAGAGTCGGATTACAGCTACAATCGCAAAAGCGGCCTGTTATACTTATATTTTTCTTTTCATAATGATGAACATCTACATCGTATACCACCTGCCTGATCTCTATGATCCGCTAAAAAGATAAAATCATTAAGAATGAAGATTTTTTAAAACCGGGTATGAGCAAATTTCTTAAAATAAACGATACTACTGCTTGATTTAACAAGAAATAATTAAATCGGCATACTCATGTGGGAGAGGATGAATATTTTCTTAGGCAGAAAAAAACGTCTGTATACACTTTTTGCAATGTTTTTATTCGTGGCCTATGCCGGGCTTGTTATTTTCTTGATGTTACACCATGAACCATGGCGTGACGAAGCAGATGCCTGGCTTCTGGCGAGAGACAACTCTCTTCTCGGGATCCTTGGTCTCATGCCTTATGCCGGCACACCTTGTCTTTGGTATCTCTTGCTGGCACCCTTTGCGAAAATCGGGCTTCCTTATGCGGCAGAATTCTACTTACACACAGCTATTGCCATAATCGCTGTTGGCATTTTTCTGCGCTTTGCTCCGTTTCCACTCCCCATAAAGGTTCTTTTTATCTTTTCCTTCTACATGTCTTTCATTTACGCAATAATTGCCCGGAGCTATTGCGTGGGCATTCTTCTTTTGTTTTCTGTTGCGAGCCTGTACCCTAAACGTTTTCATCGCCCTACTTCTTACGGACTGCTTGTAATGTTGTTGTTTAATGTTAATGTTCACAGCGCCATAATCGCAGGGACGTTATTACTCATTTATGCCTGGGAGATCTTCTCTTTAAAACGTGCATCGAGAGAAACATTCGTGTGTCTTTTGATCATGCTTCTGGGATTGGCGGTAACATTAGCACAGCTCTGGCCTCCGCCCGATAGCCAGTTTCCCGGCTTATTTGTCATGCGTCACGACCCGTCGATTATCAAAACAATGATTTATTCCGCTTTTGCGTCTGGTATAGACCGGGAGACCGGCTTCTGGCTTGGGCTTGCAGTTATTATTACTTCTTTAGTGGTTTGGCTGCGGACGCCTGTGTCGATCTTTGTTTTTATCGTAACGTTTACATTGTATTCATACATTATTATTTTCAAATGGACCGGTGGCGACCGACACTATGGCCTGCTCCTTATCGCACTTGTATTCTGCCACTGGATCGCTGTCCATTATCATACCGGGCAATCGATACTTGCAGTTTGTAAGTCCATGAGTGCTACTTGGTTTGATGGAGTTCGCATTGTTCAATTTGCGCTGCTTACGGTCAGCCTGTTTTTTTTGTGTCGTATGGCAATACATGAATGGAAGCGCGAGATCCGATACGATTTTTCCGGCGCCAGGGAAATGGCAAAATACATCGTCGAGAACAATCTTGACGCGTACACCATAGCGGCGCACAAGGCTCCATATTCTGCTGCGGTTCTTCCGTACTTACGGACAAAACAATTCTGGTATCCTGCTGAAGAGCGGTACGGAAGCAATATGCTATGGAATGCGAACTATCGAAAATGCCTAAATGTTTCATACCCTGTCGCTCTGGACAGAATAAAAAAGAACTTTCCTGATCGTTCACATGTCCTTGTTTTACTGAACCAGGAGCTAAGTAATCCCCAATACCATGGATTGAAGCTCCTATATAGCACACGAAGGCATGGCTTGCTAAACGCTGATGAAAGGTTTTCCCTTTACAAATTTCTTCCTGCTGTCCAGAACAGGCCATAAGCAATTCCACTTGACGTAACAGGCATTGATGGAATCGTGGAAACCACCTGATGATGGCCATAATGCTTACCACAATAAAACTACCAGTGTTGGGCATGCAAAATTATGATCGGAAAAACTTGCATAAAAAAAGTTTCTACGTGGTGATACCGTTTTAGCTGCCACAAAAAGCATCTCTACGTTTTTATTTCTTTATTGAACAACACAATCGATACGATTTTTTATGACTGCATTCCAAAGACTTTGAGTCCGGCCCGTGCCATCCTTATGAATTCACCGATTGATCGTATATGGGTTAGTCTCTTCAAGATGTAAGACGGTCGAGTATAGAAACTTTTATAGGCATAAACGATCAATTCCTGAAGTTCCTCTCGTGCAAAATTCTCTTCCCAGCACCGTGGCTGAAAATCCTTGGTAGGATTTTTGGCAAATTCCCGCCAAAAATCATTTTTGATAATACCATCCCTTAGTCCCGTTGTATATATCTCCGTAGCAGGGAATGGGGTGAATATGGTGATATGCACAAAATCGGGCTTTAATTCCCTGGCAAAAGAAATCGTTTCCATGATTTCTTTCCTTGTTTCTTTCGGGCATCCGATCATGAAATACGCCAGGACGGATATACCCGCTTCTTTAGTCTCTTTAAAAGTTGTTCTCACCCGATCTACCGTGATGCCCTTATTTAATATCTTTAGTATTTCGGGATTGCCCGATTCCACGCCGTAATGAATGCGTTCGCAATTTGCCTCTTTCAGTTTTTTTAATAAGTCTCTATCGATGTTATTCACCCGTGCCCGTATATCCCATCCGATATTGAGTTTTCTTCTCTTAATTTCATCACAGACATCTATTACCCGCTGTCTGTCTATGGTAAAAGTGTCATCATAGATCAGGAATTCCCGTATGCCCAGTTTTACGCATTCCTCCATTTCGTTTACCACGTTTAATGCAGACCTTGCGCGAAAACTTTTGCCCAAATGAGGCCGGTCACAAAAGGTACATCGATATGGACAGCCCCGGCTCGTAAACATTGTGGTAATGGGTGTTCTCTTTGCCATGAGTGAACTATATTTGCGGATAGGGGTCATGTGCCTGGCAGGGAACGGCAAACTGTCAAGATCCTCATTGAGTGGCCTGGCTCCTGTGTTAACAATCCTACCGTTCTCTTTAAAAACCAATCCCGGGGTGTTTCTTAATCGGGTCGTATCGTTTATGTTTTCGGCGAGTTCCTTGAAGGTAATTTCTCCCTCGCCCAGGACAAGAAAGTCTACACCGGGAATATTTATGGTCTCTTCAGGATAGATGTGTACGTGCGGACCTCCCAACACTACCTTTGTGTCTGGGCGAATTGATTTTACCAGATGAATAACCTTTATGACGTCTATGAGGGTAAAGGTCATGGCGGTAATACCGACGATATCAGGTACTTTTGTTCGGATGATGTCTTCTAAACGGTTGTAGCTGATTTCTTCAGCCTGGGCGTCCAGGACTTCTACTTTAAAGTCTGTATATTTTTCTAAATAACCAGCGATATATAATATCCCCAAAGGCGGATTGTAACCTCGCTCTTCCTCAATGATGCTGGGGTTATTTCCGAGTAATTCGTTTTCAGAAGGTGGATTAATTAATAGGATTTTCATGATCGATTTCTTTTGTCGATAAGATCGGCAATCATGCCAATAGCAAGAATTTGTACGCCGGAGATAAAAAGTATGACGGTAGTAATATCCATAATCTTTGGTGTGAATAAATAACTGAGTATAAGGACGGCGATACTTGCAATGAAGAAAAATGCGCTCATAGGTAAAAATATCTTGAGCGGATCAAAATATAAAACTGTTCGTATGATAAGTTGAAGAAAGTTAAGGGTGTCTCGAATGGGACGGATTTTTGACCTTCCCGAACGCATTTTATATTCGATAGGGATAAATTCAACGGCATAGTCGTTTGTAAGCATAGCGAGTGTGATTGTCGTCGTGAAGGAAAAGCCGTCAGGTAGCAAATGAATAAATTTCATCACGACGTCTTTTTTCATTGCCCGTAAGCCCGAGTTCAAATCTGGAATCTTTATCCCGGTCAAATAGTTGGCCAGCTTATTGAGCATCCATTTTGCAGGTCGTCTTGCTAAAGGAATATTCGAATCGTTGTTTCCTCGTGCCCCCACGACCATATCGCTTTTAGATAATTGTGCAAGCAGTCTGGGAATATCATGTACAGGATATGTCCCGTCGGCATCGGATATAATAAGGGTGTTATATTTTGCATGCCGGATGCCCGTTTTTATAGCAGCCCCGTAACCCCGGTTGAAGGGATGCCTAACCAACACAATATCGTGTAAATTCTTTATGAGTTCAGGTGTGCCATCGGTAGAGCCATCGTCTACAATGATAATCTCCCATTGGTTACCGTGTTTTTTTCTTAATGATTGCAACGATTCAATTACTTGCGGTATTCCTTCCCTTTCGTTATACGTGGGAATGATGACGCTTGCTTCTTCTATCATGTATCACCTGTATTTTGAAATCAATCAGCCGCGAAACCTGATGGCTGCATATAAGATAAATTGATTATAATCCATACATTTAGCATTCTCAATCTTTTTTAATCCCGGCTTTAAATATAAGGGTTATGTCGTTATTTTATCACAAAGACATTATCGTCTATTTGGTTTTTCAAAAAATTAAACTGTTCCAAAAAAATAATATTGCTTTTGATTATAATTATATGTATACATAATCGTATCTGTTTGATGTAATATGGTTGCAGGCATACTATTTCCCTCTTTAATATCGTCGTTTGTGAAGCGGAAAAATAAAAGGATGGTAAGTATTCTTACTAAAATAAATATGAAAAAACAGAATAAAAAACAAACACCTGACCAGACAAAGGCCGTAGCAGCGAATGATAGAGGATTGAAAGACTTTGAGAAGCAATTCAAGGTCTTGATTGCGGGTTTTTCTTCTCTGACGAAGTCTTTTGATGCAATTACAAAAAAGATCGATGCCTTTGGAAAACGCATGGAGATTTTGGAAAAAACATGTACTTCATCATCGAAAACTCTGGAAGCAAACAAAAAACAAATGGAGTCTGCGTCAAAGAATTTCAGTGAAACAGGAAAAAGAATAGAATCCGGGTTAAAAGAACTTGCAACCAAAGGTAAGGGAATGGAAGACGTAGTAAAAAAAGTAGCTGGTATTGAAAAGAACCTTGAATTGCTAAAATCGGGTATTGAGACGATGGGAGATGCTATCTATGAAATAGAAGATACCAATGAAGATGTGTTAGATATTGCAGAGCAGATACAAGATTCTTTAGAAGAGGATGAGATATAAATAAGAAATGATTATTTCAGTGGAGGGTAGCGTTTATATTACAAGGAGTAGAAATTATGCGTGAAGAAAAAAATACAACGACTCAAGTGCAATCTTCAAAGAAATCTGCTTCCAGTCAAAAATTTCCCGACAAAAAACCTCAAAAAGAAAAATCAAAATCAGAAGTCCTGCCAAAGTCCGTTAGCATTGTGAAGCCTGAGTTGTCGCTTGTAAAGAAAATCGACGATATGCTGGGGGAAATAGAAAGCAAACCCATAAAATCTTTTGAAAAGAAAGAGCAGGAAAAACTTCTGCAATCGTATGAAAAATTGATATCTAAGATGGTGAGGGAGATTAACAATTCCAGACGATAGTCTTTTGTATTGCAGGATAACAAGGGTGTTGAGTTTCTTGTCGCAGCACAGCCGCAACCAAAATGAACCATCCCCATTTCCCCTCCTTTGCAAGAGATAGAGGAAGTGTTATTGATTACCCCTCTTTGATTCCCCTCTTCGCAAGGGTGGATACAGGGGGCTGTTAAAAACTTACAAAAAAAGAAGTTTTTACAAAGTCATACGATAATTGAACACAAAACTACAAATTTTAGCAAGCAGCGATGCACTAAAGGTGATTACTGGCATTTTAAATCCATTACGTGACAATGAATAAAGGCTATTATCTTATTTGCAGCGTCATTTTTGGGCATCTGGGCTGTATTTATCACAAAATCTGCTACCCTGTCATAAAGTGGTCTTCTGTATGCTAAAAGATATTCAATTTCCTCATATGCACCGCGATTCGTAAGGTTCGGTCTTTTCTGTTGTGTCTGAGCATCCTTACGGATGCGTTTGTACAGGGTATTCACATCGGCATCTAAGAAGATTATAATCCCGTTTTTCCTGAGACTCCTTACATTTTCCTCCCGAAGGATTGCGCCTCCGCCGGTGGCAATGATCCTATCATCGAGAAGACACAATTCTTCAATGATTCCCGCTTCAATCTCCCGGAATAATTTCTCTCCACCTTCTGCAAAGATGTCTTTGATGGTCTTCCCTTGTTTTTGCTCCAGGTACTCATCGGCATCGATGAATCCTTTGTCAAGCCGTTGAGCAAGTATTTTTCCTATGGTAGTTTTACCGGTACCGCGAAAACCAATCAGGATGATGTTCAATTTCGATAAAAGTGATCTCGGTCACTCTCCAACTAATTTTTTATAGGCAATTTTTCTTATCAATTCCGGCGGTGGCGTCACGCCTGTCCACAGCTCAAATTGTGCCGCTGCCTGGTTTATAAACATCGGCAGGCCACCGAGGATTTTACAACCTTGAGTTTTAGCGTCGCGTAATAGTTTTGTTTCTAAGGGATTATAAATAGTATCAAAAACGATCATGTCGGGTTTTAGTTGATTCTTATCAATCGGGGTTTCATTGACCGATGGAAACATACCAACAGGGGTGGCATTGATCAGGATATCCGTTTTAATTTCAGGTAAATTATCGAATTCCCTGTATAGGCAGCCAACGTCCCGGGCGAGGGATTGTGCCCGTTCGTAATTCCTGTTTACAATCGTTACCTGTGCACCGCGCTCCTGCAATCCGAAAGCAATCGCACGGGCAGCGCCGCCAGCGCCTAATAACGTAACGTGTCTTCCTTTTAAACGATCATTCTTTGCGCCTGTTGCAGATACTTGATTTATATCTTCTAATGCCTGAATGGCAGCCCTGCAGTCTGTATTATAACCAACTAACCGTCCGTCCTTGTTTACAATGGTGTTTACTGCGCCGATCTTTTTTGCCATGGGGTCTATTGCGTCCAGGTGATTTAATACCGATTCTTTATGAGGGATCGTTACACTGTAACCCTTGACATCCAGTTCTCTAAATTCTCTGATAAAATCAGCAACATTGTCTACCTTAAAAGGGACATAGATACTATTAAAATTCATTTCCCTGAAGAGTGTATTGTGAATAACCGGACTGATGCTGTGGGAGACGGGATTGCCAATCAATCCGTAGATTGCCGTGTCTTTCTCTTGCTTTTGTGCCCGATAGACATGTAAAAGTTCGTGAATATTGATCTGTCCAGGGGCAGATTCCTTTCCTTTCCGGAGCGCGGCAAAGGTCAAATAGCTGCCAAATCTTTTATATAAGATGCGGCTAATAATGCCATACTCACCCATACAAAACGAGATTAATGGCGCCTGTGCTTGCTGGAGTAAGCGATATATTTTGATATTGTCTGTAATAGTGTTTGCATAAGTAACAATTTTTACAATGTCGGCTCCACACTGGCTGAGTTTCTGATAGATGGAAATTAAGTTGTCGGGCGTCTCACGGAAGTTGTGGTAAGATACAATGAGTTTTGTTTTACTCGCAGGGGGATGATGAACCGTGGTTTCCATGATATGCTGAATGCTGTCATGTTCGATATCGACATAATCAGCGTGTAACTGGATGGCGAGTTTTAGTGCTGCAATTCTTTCCTCTTCACTTCCTTCAAACTTGCCACCCTCCCGGCATGGCCTGTTTGTGATAATCACAGGTTTTGTACGTTTTTCCAGGATATGTTTCAGGTCAGGATTTTTTATGTAATCAAGGCGTACTTCAATAATATCCGCAACTTTTGATGCCTCTGCCATGTCCCGGAGAACATCATCAAGGGTGTTTGCAATGATGGGTATACAGATCATTTTTTTTCGGGCAAATCGATGAGAAATTAAATGTATAGGAATTCCAAAGCTGTGGTTGTAGAGCGACGAGCCTCGTCGCTCTACAGATAAAAGGTCGCCGAAGGCCTAATTAAAATAGAAACCATTATAAATGCAAATCAGAGAGATATTCTGATTTATGACTTTGTTTATTACCGCATGGCTACGTTCGTTTTGTTGTAGCTACCTTGTTAATAGCGTTTAAGTAAGCCTTTGCGCTGGCCTCGATGATGTCCGTGCTTACTGCACGTCCCCCGATTGTTCTACCGTCCACTTCGACATTCACATATACTTCACCCATTGCATCCTTCCCGCTGGTAACGGCGCGGATGTTATAATCCTGCAGTTTACCGGGGATGCCGGTTGACAGATCAATTGCCTTAAAAAGGGCATCGATAGGACCATCGCCAATGGTGGTATTATCCACAAGACGTCCATCCTGTAATTTAAGTCTCACCCCTGCGGTCGGTACCGTATTGGGCCCGCAACTGATACTGAGGCTTTCTAAATGAAAGATGTTGGGGACTTCCATCTTTTCAATGCCTATAATGGCTTCAATATCCTCATCAAAGATCTCTTTCTTTTTGTCAGCAATGTGCTTAAATTCCTCAAAAGCCCGTTCAAATTCTTTTTCTGACAATTCGTATCCCAATTCCTTAATTCGTGTTTTTAAAGCATTCCGCCCTGACAACTTTCCGAGTACGAGCCTGGTTTTTAAATACCCGACATCTTCTGGTTTCATGATTTCGTAAGTTGTACGTTCCTTGATCACTCCGTCCTGATGTACTCCCGATTGGTGCGCGAATGCGTTTTCACCGACAATGGCCTTGTTCCTCTGTACTCGCAGCCCTGTCAGAGTGCTTACTAATCTACTCGTGGCAATCAGTTCTTTGGTAACAACGCCTGTAGAACAATGATAAAAATCGTGTCGTGTCTTAATGGCCATCACGATCTCTTCCAGTGCGGCATTTCCAGCCCGTTCTCCGATTCCATTGACAGTACACTCGACCTGTTGCGCGCCGGCCTTTATGGCAGCCAGGGAATTAGCCACGGCAAGTCCCAGGTCATTGTGACAATGAACGCTGATTGTTGCCTTATGAATATTTTTAACGCCTTCCTTTAATCCCCGGATAACGGAGGCATATTGATCTGGTACGGCATAACCTACGGTATCAGGAATATTAACAGTCCTTGCGCCGGCATCAATGACGGCCTCAACAACCTGAATGAGAAAATCCAGCTCAGTTCTGGACGCATCTTCTGTGGAAAATTCTACATCATCCACATATTTTAAGGCGTGTGTAACTCCCTTAACGGCCAGGTGAACGATTTCTTCCTTTGCCTTGAGAAGTTTATGTTTCCTGTGTATCTCAGAGGTGGCGAGAAAGATGTGTATGCGTGGTTTTTCTGCCTTTTCAAGCGCTTTAGCGGCGCTGTCAATGTCCTTCTCAACTGCACGGGCAAGACCGGCTACGGAAATCCCGCGAATCTCCTCTGCAATTCTCCGTACTGATTCAAAGTCGCCTGCCGATGATACGGGGAATCCTGCTTCAATAACGTCCACACGCAAGAGCGCCAATTGCCGTGCAATCTGAACTTTTTCATTGATATCCAGACTGGCGCCTGGCGACTGTTCTCCATCACGCAGAGTGGTATCAAAAATAATGATATTGTTGGTCACAAATATTTTTCCTTATCTAAAATTTCGCGTCATCATTGTTGATTGCCGGTTGCCGTCAGGATATGTCTCCTGCTGCGGAGCGCGAGCTTAAGATTGCTCTACACTATTTTTATGATTTCATGATAACGGTATTGCCATGACGCGGCAAAGTTTAATAAAAATTCTACTACATGCCATAAATACATTCAATAACTATTTGAAATGGTCAGGGAATTTTCTTATGAAAGGTTGGTACGGGCAAGTCCGGTTTTTGTATGCCTTGGATGGGGATTCTTTTATCCGTGACCGGCTTGAATTTATAAATTATTCATCATCTGTGTAATCTGCGAAATCTGTGGTTGTAAATATTTTTTTGTTGGTCTGAGGCAAAGTCTCGCTCGTTATTAAGCCCCCCCCATCTTGTTATAAAGAATCCAGCCAGAAATGAAATTCATGGGTAATCTGGTCAGGGTTGCCAGTATTATAGCCGAGAAGATTTCTCAGATGGGTCATGGTGTCTACGTCTGCATCTAAAAATTTAAACCCAAAATTATTTCCGTGGAGATGAACGAGTTCTGCATGAAAGGTCAGGATAATATTGGACAAGGGAAGACAGACTTTTAGTATGCAACAAGTTCCTGTTTTTAATAAAATAGGAATTTGGGAGTGTAATAATGCTCCTCGCAAAGAGATGTCAAATAATTCTAATTTATGGATAGTATCATTGACTTCAATCTGGGCGTGTGCCGGAAATTTGATACGGCTAAAATATCGGTTACCAGGCATGGTTTCCTCGCACTGTAACTCTGTTTCCTCTCAATTCAATGGAAATAATATCCGTTATGTTTATTGACGTGAATATATTTCTGCGCGATAAAATTGCCAGATTGACAGGAACTTCATTTTTCTTAAAATTATGAGTTACTACCCTGATAAAAAGAATAAGACCCCATTCTGAAATAACTGTCGATATCAAGCACTCTATTGCCCTCACTCAAAACAATGCGGTCTTTTTTTGACGTATTATTCGAAATACAATACATCAAAAAGGCATCACACAAATCTAACTCCGTATATTTATCGCCTAATAACCCCGAACCCTGAAGCCCCTTAATATCAATAACCTTTGTCATGTAAAGCCCTCCTCTGTTAATATGGATAAACTATGATTTTAAGAAATGAGTTTTTTAGCATGTAATAACTTGGCGCTATCACAAATGTTAAACCCCTTGTCAGCGCAAATAAAGTACCATAAGTGGAAGTGCTGGAAAATATTTAAATGGGTTATCTTGTAATATATTGAATAACAATTACATATAAACATAAAGTAGCCGATATAAATTACCATGCATGTATGTAAAAGGTGTATGAAAAGTGTGCCATGGCAAACAAATGTGGTATTATGCACCAATGTTATGGAACGATGTGATGTATTATTCATTTAAAGAACAACTGAGGAGTAAGATCGTGATGTGTATCTAAATACATACACTATTTTGAACCATATAAAACTGATTATGTTGCAATTATAACGAATTTATAACATACTTAAACAACGGAAAACCAACTAAGCGTGTCGGGAGTGTTCTTGGCGGTTTGGCTTGTGTTTCCAATAATGTGAGGAGGAGAAGGAAATGGTGAAAAAGTTTAGTATTGGTCTTGCTTTTGTAGGTGCATTGATGTTTGCGGGTAGCAATGTGTTCGTTAGTTCTGTAAGAGCAGAGGTGACGAAGGAGGAGGCAAAGCAAAAGGTAGAAGAACACAAGGAGGAGGCAAAGAAGAAGGTAGGAGAACACAAGGATGAGGCAAAGAAGAAGGTAGAAGAAAAGAAGGAAGAAAAAAAGTTGGAAGAAAAGAAGGAA
>JAUQXU010000319.1 GCA_030837935.1 Candidatus Brocadia sp. | reverse complement strand
CCATATTAAACATACACCTTTAGGCAGAAAATATCTAAAATCATCCATGAAAACTCAAAGATGTAGTGCCGAAAAATGAAGGGAGAAAATTGTAACCGTCAAATATTACAAGAGATACGATTTTTGCTTGTTGAACTTGGGCTAAGTTGTTCATTTTATTTTGAATAAACTCCTTAGTATCTGCCGTATTACCTGTTGGTCAGTAATAAAGCTGATGATCTTCATTTTTCCGCTGCAGTTTGGGCAGCACAGGGGATCGTCCTCGTAGATTTTCTTGATACACTCACGCCATTGTTTTGATGGGATACGTCGGGGTTTGTATTCAGATACGTCGATTATCGCGACAGCAGCTTCACCAGTTTCATCAAGCGGCTGATCTTCTGGCGTACGATGGGCCTGTCAACACCGAGCTTTTCTGTAAGCACATCCCGCAAGACCTTCCCTATATCAAGAACAACATCCTTTTCCTTCAGCCCCTTAAATCCTATGGCTCCGGCATCATGCCCTCCGTGCCCCGGATCAATTACAATCTTTTTTATGCCAAGACCCAACTGCTGGGCAAGGGAGGGTTTCGGCACCTCCTTTACAATTTCAGGGGCAGTAGCGGCCTTAAATGTCTTATCCTTTTGAGAGATCACATCCTCTATCTTGTCGCGCTTCTCTCCGGAGACGTCAATCACTATCCGGTAGGGATCTTCCAGTGCAAATATCTTATAGCTGTCTATGGTCTCTATATCGAGGACGACCCTGACCGTGTTAAGATCAAATTGCCCCGTCCTTTTCTTCCTCAAAAGGCCGTCGTTTATAGTTACAGGCTGCATCACCTCTTTATTCAGCTTCGAACCGGCTAACAAATGTTCTTAGATATAAAAGAGGAAGGATAGATACAAAAAATGCCGTTGCTTTAACTATTTTAAAGCCATTTTGCTTAAATAGACCTTTCAATTGATCAACTTCATTCCTTCTTCTATGATAAGCTATTGCGTCCTGTTTCGACCTGAGCCATTTGTGCACAGGCACGGTCACTATAACCTTTCCGCCGGGCTTAAGCATCTTATATACATTCTTCACTGCCAGCCCATCTTCATCTATATGCTCAAGGACATCAAACATGCCCACGACATCAAAATGCTCTGAAAACGGGGGTTTTCATTAGGTCAAGAAGTGTTTATCTTCAAATGAAACTACATCATCGAGGATACATGATTCCATCCCCCATGTGTTGTTGATTCCTCTCGATGAAATACTATGAGGTTTTCGCATACAGAAAGCTCAAAACCACATTTCTCACAGATAAGGCTGTTTTTACTTTGTTCAAAAAAGATACCTGTCAAACACTTCGTACAACGTATCATTCCTTAATGTCCTTAGTGCTTTCCAATATCTTATCTATCACATAGTTTGGCCTTTTTCTTACCTCATCCAGTATCCGCCATAGATATTCTCCAACGACTCCAAGCGTTAAAAGGATCAGCCCACTAAATAATGAAAGTAAAACAACAATAGTCGACCAGCCGGTATAAGGGTTACGATGAGCCAAAGTTATAAATACTATGTATAAAGCATATCCGAAGCTCAGTAGTGATATAATGAGGCCCATTATTGATATCGTCCTGATTGGCACATATGAAAACGCCACAAACATATCAATAAACAGCTTTATCTTTTTTGATAATGTCCACTGAGATTTCCCTTGTCTTCTTTTTTTGCGAGTGTAATTTATGATTTCATAGGGGTACCCAAGAGAAAACATCAGGGCGAAGACATTCGAATTCTTTTCATTGATTTTATTGATATTCGAAATGACATTTCTATCAATCAGGCAAAAATCAAAACCACCCACGGGATAGTTTTTAATAGCGTATTTTCTTATCATCCGCCAGTAACGATTTGATATAAATGTCTGCCTGGCATTTTCCTCTCTTTTTTCCCTTTCTGCAATGACAAGTTTTGTACCATTTTCCCATTTCCTGATCATTTCAATGAAAAGCTCATGAGGGTCCTGCAGGTCTGCGGATATGATCCCGGCACAGTCGCCACGCGCTTTGCCTAAACCGCAATAAATTGCATAAATTTGGCCGAAATTCTTTGTCAGCTTGATGACCTTTATTATATCTTGATGAAGTTCAAAGTATTTAAAAAGGATATTATATGAGTTATCGGTTGACCCGTCATCCACAAATACAAGTTCCAAATTATAGTCGGGCAGGCTATCCTTAAGGTGTAACAGTTTTGGGATAGTATCATCAAGGTTCGCCTCATTCTGGTAAACTGGAATGATTATTGAAAATGTCTTTTTGTTGTTCATGAGATAACCTTTTCGTTCGGTTTCAGGCTTTTTAGATATTTCCTTGATTCCTTGCCACAGTTAAAAATTAAATCGAGCACAGAAACCTGCGGTTCAAACTTGCCATAAAGTTGGGGATACTCAGGGTATTCATACACCTTGTATTCAAGGTCTATACCGGCATGTTTGAACTTATCTTCTTCAAGATACCCTTTTGCCGCAGGGCCGGAGAGATAAGTGGTTGCTCCAACCTTTTTCAGTATATCCATCACACGTTCCGTCTTTTTGCCTTGCGGTTGGAATTCGGAAGAAAGGAGAATGGGTGTCTTAATATCGAGTTTTCCCATAATCCATTTACATAAAGTGCTGTTAAGGTCGGAAATGGTTGAAAACCTGTGTTTAAGGATATCAAACACTTCATTACGGTATTCAGAAAAATATGGCGCCTTGATATACCATTGCTGAAGTTGATTTATATGTTTTTGATTCCAGCCGTGGGAATAATCAATAGCTGTGTCACAAATTAATTGAGAAGAAGATTTGTTATAAACCGAAACCGTTAACCATATTGTGCCTTGGTCTGTTTTGATTTTATTGCGGTTCCGCCAATCATTTTTTGTATATTGAAGGTCATCGTGAAAAATAAAAAGATCCACTTCATCAATGAAATCAAAATATCCTCGCCACGGAATGTAATTTGATTGAATAATTCCTACTCTCACCAATCAACCTCTATATATCCCGAAAGATTGCTGTGCCAGAGGGAACTTCTTTATTCTTGGCTTTGAACCGAATGTCTTTTGGAAATATTCATCTATGGCCTTTGATTCACCTCCAAAAGTATCAACTGCGTATTCATCCGCTATTATTATTCCACCTCTTACCATCAGAGGAATAAAATTCTCCAAAGCAAGTTTGGTTGGTTCATAAAGGTCTACATCAAGGTTCAAGAGGGCAACTCGCAGACCAATACCTTTCACGATAAAAATCTGGTATAGTTTTACAACATCGCCTTTTATAAACTTGTAATTTTTATGGTTCATGTTTTAAAGCCATATCAGACTTTATCACCTCACATTATTTTCAGTCTCTATTAAATCGGAAGGCACGAGCTCCTGCATCATGTTTGAGTATGCCCTGCCTTCGTTGGGCCATCTTACTGCCGACCAGTCGGGGCAATTTCCGCAAAAAGCATGACCTGAAAAATCGTTATTAAGATGGGCATTCCTGAGCCGCTGCATGAACTCACCTTGCCAGATTTCTTTTATCGTTTTATCTTTGAAATATGCTATTTTGGCCTGATATTTCCAGTCTGCAGGACAGAAACCGACCTGTCCTGCTGGACTTAATACCACCCTTTCCCAAGGATAGACACAAGGCCTTCTTTCTCCTTTAATGACGTCTTTCATCTTTGCAGCAACCTTCTCCTTTGATCCGGCGCAGGAGTGCAGTCTCCTTATTACAACATAATCTGCCCCGGCGTCCTTCCAGAACTTTTCAAAACCGCTTGATTCATACTGATTTAAAGGCTGTTCGACAAAACTCACTACCACTTTAGTTTTATAGTGCCCTTTTTTTATGAGTTCTATGAGCTTTAATACGTTGGGTCTTGTGATATTCAGATCGCCCTTCTTCCTCACAATCGCATATGTCTCTGGGGTGTTTGCATCTATACTTATATCAAAGACATCCACTCCGGCCTCAAGGAGCGCCTTAGCCTTTTTTTCTGTCAAGAGCATCCCATTGGTTGTTATGTTTATTGGCACACCTGAGTGTTTTGCAGCATATTCTATCATCTCAATAAAATTGGGATGCAAGAGTGTCTCTCCCTGGCCTGTATATCTAAGGTATTTGCAAATTCCCTTGCCGTCCCTTGCGACTTCATCAATCAATTTCCTGTGAAGTTCAGGGTCCAGATGCCGACCTCCGAATGCCTCAGACTTTGAAAACTCCGCCTGGGGACAGTGGATGCATGCCAGGTTGCAGAACTCGGTTACATCTATGATTATCTGGGATGGAAAGTCAGGGCTCAGATGCTCCTGAAAGCCGTATTTGTTTTCACGCACAATTTACCTCTTTAAAAAAGCTTTTATTTTATCACACACAAAGTTTATGTCATCAGTTGATAGACCATAATACAGGGGAAGTCTCAATAGCCTTTCACTTTCTTTTGTGGTAAACTTGTCTTCTCCGCAAAACCTGCCAAACCTCAACCCAGCTTTACTGCTGTGCAAAGGTACATAGTGGAACATGGCAGATATCCCTTTCTCCTTTAAGTAATTTATAGCGTCAGTTCTTTCAACAAGGTTGTTTAACTTAATAAAATACATATGCCCGTTGTGATTGCATTCAACCGGCACCTTGGGAAGCTCCAAGCAACCCTTCTCCTCCAAAGACCGAAGCCTTTCATGATAAAGATTCCAACTTTTAAGCCTGTTGTCAGTTATCTTATCCGCCATCTCAAGCTGGGCAAACAGAAAAGCAGCGTTTATATCGCTTGGCAACCAGGAGGAACCTACATCTTGCCAGTTGTATTTGTCCACCTCCCCCCTGAAAAATTGAGAACGGTTTGTTCCCTTTTCCCTTATTATTTCTGCCCTTTTTACAAACCTCTCATCATTTACAAGGATAGCCCCGCCTTCGCCGCAGGTATAGTTTTTGGTTTCATGAAAGGAGAATGTCCCGATGTCCCCTATTGCACCTAATGCCATGCCCTTATACGTACACATCATCCCCTGTGCGGCATCCTCTATCACAAAAAGATTATGCTTCCTGGCTATCCTCATGATTGTATCCATCTCGCATCCCACACCAGCATAATGAACCGGAACTATGGCCCTTGTCCTGTCCGTTATGGCCTGCTCAATGAGTTTCTCATCCATGTTCATGGTATCGGGCATTATATCCACAAATACAATGCGCGCCCCTCTCAGGACAAAGGCGTTTGCGGTCGAGACAAAGGTATATGACGGCATGATCACCTCATCCCCATCTTTTATATCTGTAAGAAGAGCCGCCATCTCAAGGGCATGGGTGCAGGATGTGGTCAGAAAGGCTTTTCTTGTCCTGGTCTGTTTTTCGATCCATGAATTACACATCCTTGTAAAATCATGGTCACCGGACAGCTTGCCTTTAGACATCGCCTCGTTCGCATATTTTATCTCGTTGCCAGTAATGGCTGGTTTGCTAAAAGGTATCATCGTGGTTTTTTTCCTGGTCTCAAGCAATTTATCCCGTTCGCACCAAAATCAGTCAATACATTTACTTTGTTAAAAAATACGCGATGAAAAAATTTTTTAAGTCACAAGTAGAGTCAGGCTTAACTTGTGTACTATCAATGCTTTGCGATATATTTTATGCTTGATTTACTCGCTTAATCCTGCTATTTATTGCACTTGTGAACACTGCAAAACAACAAACAGCAGGAGCAAAGGATTGGGTATCTTTGGGACAAATTTATCTCTTTTAAACAAGTTTCTCAAACACTTCGGTTCTTGCTTTAGCAGAAAACAATTCGTCATGTTTGCCCTTCTTATCTACTGTTCAAAGACTACAAGAGAAACTCACTTGAAGCTATGGCGAAAGCAACTCACACGGATTATCAAAAACCACAGTATTTCTTTTCAGACTCTAAGTGGGATATATCGTCTCTGAAACAAAAACGACTGGAAATCATTCAAAAAAAAAGAACCACTGCCTCCACCACAGATGAGCTCGCGACCCTCATCAAAAAGCATTTCTGGCATAAAGTCAAATATGTGAAATACCGATCCCCTGATGGAAGTGAAGTCTCCCATAAAACGTACTCATTCGACGCCAAACTGAAGGACTCTGAAGTGCCCATCAAATTTGTGGTGGGTCTTCGGGAAATGGAATAAGGATGACGATACGGATGTCCATATCCTTATTACACACCAGCTCAAAGCCTCTGCAAAAACCATTATCACCAACTACTTGTTTCGCTGGGGAATTGAGCACTGTTTCAAGGAATTAAAAGATACCTTTTACTTTGACCACTACCAACTAAGGCACACCCGGAAGATTGAACGATACTGGAATCTCTGCCTTATTGCATGGACTCTTACTTACTGGATAAAGCAAAATGCCTATCTTGGTAAAATCCTTGAAACGAAACCCATGTCCTTGAATGAATTTAAACAGGCTATCAATTCCTTGCTTGAATTATCCTCACTGAGTACTTTATCAAAGAACAAAAAACTTGCTGATGACTATTTCAAAATAAAGTCAAAGCGCCTTAAGAAAAAATTCGCCGCATGATTTTTAACAAAGTAATGTTAGAAATAAGTTTCTGTAATATCATGAAAATAAAAAAGCCTTACTGCAAAGATATTCTTTAAACATCTTCGGCAGTAAGGCTGTCTTTTCTATATACTTCCTTAGTAAAGAAAAAGACCCTTTACTTTGCGCCCCCTGATTGCTCAGGGTTTACCTGTATCGTGATGATTTTTTATTTAAGAATAATTGTTGAATTGTGAAAATAATACTAAAGTAACTGTATTTATGTCAAGTAAAAATAAAAAATGATGTTACCATTTTGAAATGTTAATTTTTAGATGATAGGTAAGGAAGGGTCTTGGGGGGAGAAGAGCCTTCCGCCGCATCTTTTTAAAAATCCGTTTTTGTGATAACCTCCCTGTAAAAAAAGGAGGTTATCACCCATGAAACAACAAAAACTCTTGGTTACTATGAAAGACATGCAACGATACAAAGTCCTCAACGATGTCATCAATAAAAAGCTTAAAGGCACAGAAGCAGCCCATATTCTCGGCCTTAGCTGCGTTCATATCTCACGATTGAAGAAAAGGCTTCTCAAAGAGGGATTCGACGGTTTATTGAACTGAAAGGCACATTTCTGTCTCTTTACGTCGGCCCTTTTTCATCGTCTTTTGCAATACGCGCTTTATTGTGTACGCTGAAACCGGAATGCCTCCAGTGCATAAGTTTCTTGATTATGTCATCGTCTATCTTCCCTTCTTCTTTGAGCATTTGAAGACCTTTAAGCGAAATATTTCTTCAAGCGGTTTCAAGTCAACGTCCAAACCCGTTTTTTCTGGCAACAATTCTTGACAACTCGCAGTTCTCACTCTTGCCCTCGACCACGAGGCCGTATTTCGAATTATCAGTCACATTGACGTCGGTTATCACAACGTTCTTGCCGTTTCTGACCCCTATGCCGTGCCCGCTTGCGCCGATCACTGAAACGCCGCTGACGACTATTATCAATAGGAACATGCCCCCCGCCGAGGCCGACCTCTCAAGTCCTTATGGAGAGCACTGTAAGCAATACATAGTGTTTGAACGGAAACACCCCAAAGCCAAGTGGAATAAGGCAAAGCAGGTGGAAATAGGTAATGAAGAGCGTTGAATAATACCGAGAGATAGGGTAAAATATGGCGAAAACAAAGGGATTCTTGTGTGAAAGGGT
>JAUQXU010000318.1 GCA_030837935.1 Candidatus Brocadia sp. | reverse complement strand
AAATTAAGCATCGTGTCCCCCCAGAATTACAGAGAAACACTTTAATGAAAGAATCAATTTATATTGAAACATCGGTGGTGAGTTACTTAGTATTAAGACACCAGTTATTTGTACACCGGAAGAATTAATGGAGGTATAACGTATGTGGAAGGATCCAATTGTTCAAGAGGCTCGAAAAGCAGGTGAAGAACTCGCCAGGCAGGCAGACTATAACTTGCATGCCTTTTTTCAAAAACTGCGAAAAAATGAAAAGGAAGGATTCTTTGCAGTTCCTAAAAGAGTGGTTTCAAAGAAAAGGGTGAAAGTTCCACAGATGCCAGACGTCCGCTAACACGCGGTTTTGTGGCTTTATTATTGGATTTGGATAAGAAAACCTCATAATTCGAAATTCCTTGTTCGATATTCGTTATTCAATACACGGTTAAATTGATCATTCATTTTAAGTAAAGGTGAACAAGGGATTTGGCAACGGCGTTTCCGGGAACATCAGATTAGGAATGAGATTGATTTTGCAAAGCATATCGAATATATTCACCTCAACCCGGTTAAGCATGGATTGGGAAAATCACCTGTTGCGTGGCTATATTCCAGCTTTCATCCCTATGTAAAGCAAGGCGCTTATGATAGCGATTGGAGAACAGGCACGGAAATTAAATTTGACGTAAAGCAGAACATGAATAATTTAATTTGTTGGGTTTCGCTTTATACAACCCAACCTACACAACTATGAAAAAAATAGCAGGAGGCTTATAATGTTGAAAATTCATAAGAAAATAGTAATTGATGAAAATAAAAAACCAATTGCAGTTCAGATACCGATTGAGGAATTCGAGCGGCTGGAAGAGGTTATAGAAAATTACGGATTAGCAAAATTAATGGACGAGGTTAAAGATGATGAACGGCTTTCATCTGAAGACGCGAAAAAATACTATCAATCGCTAAAACAGAATGTGGAAAATTGAATATACAAAACGTTTTCTTAAAGAACTCGTCAAGTTACCGAAGGGAATACAAACTAAGGCGGAGGAGATAGTCTTCAATGAATTACCTTCTTCCAATCCTTTTGAACTCGGATATGTTGAACGATTGACTGGTTATCCAGACAAATATAAAATCCGTTTTGGAGATTACAAGATAGGCGTCACAATAGATAAAGATAATCAAGTAGTTGTCTGTCAACGTATAGCGCATCGTAAAGACATTTACAAAATATTTCCATAGGTTTCACAACTTACTATGGCATGACAAGGAAAATAATGCAATATCGCAGACCCGCCTGTGCGATGCACGCAGACAGGTCACAAGCGAAAGGTGCGCATTCTTCTCTACAGCAAAGGTGAACAAGGGATTTGGCAACGGCGTTTCTGGGAACATCAGATTAGGAATGAGATTGATTTTACAAAGCATGTCGAATATATTCATTTCAACCCGGTTAAGCGTGGATTGATAAAATCACCTGTTGAGTGGCCATATTCCAGCTTTCATCGCTATGTAAAGCAAGGCGCTTATGAGCGCGATTGGGGAGCAGGTACTGAAATTAAATTTGACGTAAAAGTAGGACATGAATAATTGTATCACTTTAGTTTTTTGAAAAATCCAAGGGAACATTAAAAAACCATGTAGCCCCGGTAGGGGCGACCTGTTTGTAGGAATCTGAATCTTATTCCAAGCCAATATCGGGAGGAATTGCATAAATACATCACGGGCATTGTGCAGAACCGCGAGCAAAAAATGTTATCCATTTTTTGCATGCCTGATCATACCCATTTGCTGGTTGGGTTAAAACCTTCCGTTGCCATTTCTGATTTGACAAGAGACATAAAAGCTGGTTCTTCAAATTTCATCAATGATAACAGATGGGTACCAGGCAAATTCAATTGGCAGGAGGGGTTTGGGGCATTTTCTTATTCCAGAAGCCACATAGACGCTGTTATCAAATACATTCTCCATCAGGAGGCGCATCACAGAAAAAAAACCTTCAAGGAAGAATATCTTGATTTTTTAAAGAAATATGAAATCAAATATGATGAAAAATATTTGTTTGATTGGATAGAATGAACAGGCCGCTCCTACGGAGCTTTCATGCTGTTCTTACGTTTCTTTCTACAAACAGATCGCCCCTATCGGGGCTACATTGTTGTTTTTTTATTGGATTTTTCAAAAACCTAAACTGTTATGAATAATTTAATTTGTTGGGTTTCGCTTTACTCAACCCAACCTACACAACTGCCACAGGATGGGAGTGAGGTTTTTTATGCCGATCCGCATAAGACGCCAAGATAACAAATACCGGGAGATACAAGTGGTCGAGCATAAAGGCATTATCATAGCAGCATTCGCTGTTTCAAAGGCGTGTTATATGGGTCAGAAACCGGTGATCCGCAGACTTGCGGATCGGTCTAATTATTGTTATGCGAGCGAATAATAAAGACATGACATTAATCGAGACAGAAAATATTTCACTTTCTGAATGGTTGAACCTACTTGATCAATCTCCAAAGGACACCATCTATATTGATTATATGTTTCCGACAGATCGACATCGTGAAGAATATATTTCGACTGTTCATGAAAGGAGCGATGCCGAAGTGAAACAACTTCTGCGCCGGTTCCTTTGGCTACCCACAACTTTTAATGAGGACAAATATAAGGCGGCAGTACTCATACAAAAAATAAAGGAAAAAGAGCGTATCGAAGATACTGAGTTTCACAGGCGAGTAAAGCTCTATATTACTTCGCGCGGAAAATTGCCGATCTGGGACGGGCTTCGATGGGTC
>JAUQXU010000317.1 GCA_030837935.1 Candidatus Brocadia sp. | reverse complement strand
TGTGCCGGAGGAGAGTTCCGCCATGAAGATGAACAGGGATTGGGCGGCATTCTCAAGCAGGGCTGGGTACAGCACACAACCGTTGGCAAAGGCATGTTCCACTCTGAAATCAATAATCGCAAGGATGAGCCGATGAGATTCATCCAAATGTGGTTCCTTCCCTCTGAACGCGGTTTGGAACCTTCTGTAAAACAGAAGAGGACAGAACGTGCAGAACGGACAAACCGATTCCTTCCCCTCGTTTCAAATGAACACAAGGATGCCCTCCGGATACACTCCAACGCAGAGGTTTGTTCCTCTTTCCTTCAGACCGGCCAGACACTAAATTACCAGATCAGGGATTGGAGGGGCGTCTATCTCTATGTCATTGAGGGAGGACCCGTCCAGGTAAATGGCCATCTCATTGCTACCTTTGGGGCAGCAAAAGTTGTTGAAGAGACAGATATTCACGTAAAGGCAGATACTGACGCAGATCTCATTCTTGTGGATGTACATCTGATCTAAACTAAGGTAATAATGGGTTCGCTTTGCTTCACCCATCCCTGTTGATATTAATTTGATTTATTCAGAATTCAGGAGTCAGAATCCAGAATCCAGAATAAAACGATTTAAACGGTTTAGACCAATTAAACGGCTTTATTCTGACTGCTGACTGCTGACTGCTGACTTCTAACCACAACTAAGTGTTTATACCAGGTTGTATTCAACATGTTTAAAGTCATAACAAATCAGGACGACCTGACCAAGGTATTTATCATACGTGGTATAGTGTCTATTGAAGAGCAAGGAGTGCCGTATAAGATAGAACGTGATGCCTATGACTACTCTGCAATACATATCCTGGGAGAAGACAACGGGGAACCCTTTGCAGCCGGCCGTATACGCGTACATGGTGAGTATGCGAAATTGGAACGCGTTGCAATACGGAAATCATATCGTGGGAAAAAACTGGGTCACAAGCTAACCGATTTTATGATTTCAGCTGCAAAAGAGCAGGGTTTTAAGAAATTCAAGATGCATGCACAGTCACATCTCGTTGACTTCTACCGAAAACATGGGTTTGAGATTGTTGGTGATGTATTTAAAGAGGCTGGCATTGATCACTATGTGATGATTCGTAATGATTCGGATCAATAACGTGCTATGTGGTTTTGATAGTATGGAGGTTAGCCAGACCTTCGTAATTCGAGGGGTAGATCAGTTGCTAAGACGGTAAATACAAGGGGGCACATTAAGAGGTCGGCACTACAGCCCGTTTTGAAAATTCACCCCTTGAAAATCAAGGGTTGCCTGGTGATGAGTGCCTGGAAATAACCGTTTTTCTGCGTGAATTGTGAAGGTCGGGTTAGGTTACTTTTTATCCTCTTTATCACATTACGAACTGTAGTATAAAGAATTCGCAGGAAATATGGATATAAACAATTGTTGTGCATGGGGAACGCGAAGTCCTTGGCGCGATAATGCTGCGCTCTGTTATTTTTTGGAATGTTCGGAAAATGCTTGTAAGACTTCCTCTGCATGGTTTTTTACGTCTACCTTCTTAAAGATATGGACGATCTTCCCATGTTCGTCAATCAGATACGTGCATCGTTTTGCCATGAGAGAACCTAAAAGGCCACCAGAAGCGCCGTAAGCATTTGCAACTTCCTTTTTCTCATCACTCAACAAAATAAAGGGTAGTTTCTGTTTCTCTTTGAATTTCCGGTGGGACTCCGGTGAATCAAAACTGACACCCAGGATAACAATTCCAGCCTCCTGCAAGGTGCTGTATCCATCACGAAAACTGCAGGCCTCTTTGGTACATCCGGGTGTGTTATCCTTCGGATAAAAATAGAGCACTACCTTTTTACCGCGAAATTCAGTGAGTGTACGCATCTTCCCAGCGTCGTCCTTTACTTGAAAATCAGGTGCTGGATCACCTATCTTTACTGGCATAGCATCTTCTCCTATTCCAATTTTCATAAGAAAGTGTAATCCTTATTTTTGTTCTTTATCTCTCATACATTCGCCCGGGTTCTTTTTGAATTTTTCAGCACAATCCGCGCAGCAGAGATAAATCGCTTTCCCCTCGTGTTCAACCTTTATCGCCTTATCTTTGTTACTGATAGGTTTTCCACAAGCCATACATTTCGTTTCTGCCTTTTCATCAGCCGAAACTTGCTTTGCACCACAACAATCAGAACCAGCAATAGCCGTAGTAACAGTATAAGAAGCCATTGAAAATAAAGCTACCGTGGCAAAGCCTGCAAAATGCCCAATCCGCTTCATACATTATCTCCTTTATATAAAAATGTGTTTCTATGGTAAATTACATAAAACTTATGGTAACAAATATTCCTCAAGAGGCAATTACAAAAACCCGAAGGCCATTACATAAAGATGTTGTTGTAAAAAATCCTTGACACGATATTAATAGTCGTGCTATCATCGCCTCATTCATAAGTATTAAATAGTGTGAGGAATTTTATGTCAAATTTAGTCAGATTTGGAGTCTCTCTTGATAAGGAATTGCTCCAAAAATTTGATGAGCGTATAAAACAGAAAAAATATACCAACCGCTCTGAAGCTATACGCGACCTGATTCGGGATGACTTGGTTAAAAAGGAATGGCAGGAGGGTAAAGAGGTTACCGGGTCAATTACCCTTATCTATAATCATCATAAGAGAGACTTAACCAATCTCCTCATTGACATTCAACACGACTATCATGATACCGTCCTTTCCACCCAGCATATCCATTTAGACGAAGACAACTGTTTGGAAATTGTGGTAGTAAAGGGCAAACCGAGAGAAATAGAAGCATTATATGGAAAATTAAAATCCGCAAAAGGAGTAAAACATGGGGGATTTTCCATGACCACAACAGGAACGGAAATAATTTAACTAAAAAAATTTTCCCCTACGATGGCACGAATAAAATAATTGTAGTACTTAACGGGAGATTTATTGATGCATATCAGTGACGGAGTCCTTTCTCCAATGGTTGTTGGAATAGGCTGGGCAATCGCTTTGCCTGTCCTGGCAATATCTGTTCGCCGCTTGCAGACGGATCAGGTGGGAACGTATGGGGTGGTTTCTGCGGCTTTCTTTGCAGGCTCGACAATCCATGTACCTGTTGGACCGTTCAGCATGCACCTTGTGCTCGGTGGCATAGCAGGACTGCTGCTTGGTTGGGGTGCCTTAACCATCATAACGGTAGGTCTTTTACTCCAGGCACTGTTAATCGGCTTTGGTGGCCTGACGGTTTTGGGAGTTAATATCTCCATCATGGCCTTGCCTGGCGCCATCATGGGGGTGCTTGGGCGTCATTGGATAAAGCAGGCCTCTCCCAAAAAGCGTCCGTGGATAGGATCGCTTATCGGCGGTGGAACAATCTTGATTTCGGCAATTTTGCTCTATGTAACGCTATCTACGACGAATACGGCGCTTATGCCTCTCGCCAAATTGGTTTTTCTGGGCCATATTCCTATCGCTATCGTAGAAGGTATTATCAGTTTTTGGTTAGTGCATTTTCTGCAAAAAGTTAAACCATCATTACTCGGAGTTTTCCTGTGAGGATTGTTCTTTTCTGTATTTTTTGTATCCTTTTTTTCCTCCCTTCTAGAGTGAATGGACATGGACTTTATGTATCATCTGAAGGAGGAAGGCTGCATGCAAATTTTAGCGATTATTCACCGGCCTCAGGCGCTGTGGTTACCGTCGTGGATGAGGATGGTATTGTAATCGTCAGAGATACCTTGGATGAGAAAGGGATATGGACGTTACCGAAAGAGGTAGAGGGCGGGCCGAAATTTGTTATTGTTGAGGCACCAGGGGGGCATCTTACGCGGATTGCATGGCAAGAAGTTTTACAAGGAACTTCAAAGGGCATCTTTGATTATTTCGGCGTCCGCATTACAATTGGAATCGCCGTCCTGGCTGGAGGCGGTCTTATTATGAAACGTCTGTTAAATCTAAGATCGAAAATCTGAAATCCGTAATGAGTATATCTCCGCCTTCAACACGTTTGGGAACGGTGCTTGTTTTGTTGATTCTGACAGGGCTTGGGTTGCTCGACAATCTTTTTTATCTTCTCCTTTATTTGTTGATTATCAATGTGTTTGCTGTGTTTGTAATAAGAAAGACGTTTGTTACTGCATGGCGTTGTAAAGGGGTGCTGATCTTTTTCATACTAACAGGTGTAACCATGCTTTGGACAGATGAGGGGCGTTCTCTTGCTCCTGTCCTGGTAACGAAGATGTTGGTAATGTGGTTGTGGGTCGTGATGTGGATAGCCTGGGTTGGATTCGAACGCATCTTATTAACTTTTGAAAAATTAAGGGTACCATTGGTTTTGATACACATAGTAGCATTTACTGCACGGTTTTTGCCCATCTTATTAGAACGGTTAAAGATGACGCTTGCCGCTCAGGCCTCCCGTGGGGCGAAAAGAGGCATACATCCTTTACAATTGCGCAATCTTGCAGGAGGTGTTGGTTGTTTGCTGTTGGCAAGTTTTGAGCAGGCTGAAAATGTAGAACGTGCCATGCAGTCCCGTGGATTTAGCGGCACGTTGCCTTTTCTTGTTGACGATAAAGATATCATTGCAGTTCCCTATAACAGTTTGATTTTTCTATTTCTCTTAACATGTATTGTGTGGTTTGGAGTAGTTTGCAATGTCCTGTGTTATCCGTGTCCGGAATTTATCCTTCAGATATCAAAATGGAGAATTGGCGCTATCTGATCTGTCGTTATCCGTTCATCAGCAGGAAAAAGTGGGAGTGATCGGACCAAGCGGGGCTGGCAAAACCACCTTCTTCTGGCATTTGAATGGTTTGCTGGAACCTATTTCAGGGTGTATAGAGGTGTTAGACCATCCGCTTGCTGAGCATAAGAACATTAACGAAGTCAGACGTCACGTGGCGCTGACGTTTCAGCAGGTAAACGATCAACTCTTCTGTTCTTCTGTTTGGTAAGAGATTGCATTTGGCCCAAGGAATTTAGGGTGGCCGAAACAAAGGATACAGGAAACTGTAGAGAAGTGGCTGGCATATTTTGACCTGAAGGAGGTAAGCCATCGGCCGCCGCATCATTTATCCGGCGGGCAGAAACGGAGTGTTGCCCTGGCTGCTGCGATGGCCATGGAACCGCAATTGCTGATCCTCGATGAGCCTGCAAATGATCTTGATCACAGGAACCGGCGCAGATTGATTACGTATCTGAAAGGTTTGTCGATAGCCGTTATGGTGGCATCGCATGATTTGTATTTAATTTCGGAAGTCACACAACGTTGTGTGCTCATGAACAAGGGAAGGATCGTAGCAGATAGACCCACTCATGAATTGGTACGTGATGAAGATACCTTAAAACAATATGGGATGGAGGTGATGAGAAGATAAATATTTTTTTGGATATTGGTGGCACGTATATTATATAAGTGCTATCGGTATGTTGTTGTTACTTTCTGAGATGCCATTGAGCAAGTTTCAGATTATGATAGTTGTCATTGCGAGCAATGAAGCAACTCTATACGCTTATAGATTGCACTGACATCTCGCACATGTCGTACACTCGCAATGACAACTTTTGCCTTTGTGGTAATCATATATTTTGTTTATAGATTTCTGGGTGGCATGGACAAACTTTGTTTGTCCATGTTTAACTGGAAGTATAGGAATTTCAAAGCTGCGGTTGTAGATCGACGAGCCTCGTCGTTCTGCAGATAAAAAGTTGCCGAAGGCCTAATTAAAAGATTCGGAGGTATCATGTTAGCAGGAAAAAGACACCGTCATTGTTTTATTTGCTTTATTTTATTCGTTTTTATTTTTATCGTAAATACAATGAGTAGTTTTGCCCATCACGGCGGGGTTTCTACTGCATTTGGGCCTGGAGCGCCCATTGAAACGGCTTCTCCCTTGGCCATCGGCAAGGGGACTTTTTTACTTTACGAAAAGTTTGAATACGTGCCTTTTGAACACAAAGACCATGCGGAACCAGAAAACATTTACACCTTTACCTTCTTCAACACCCTTGTCGGGTATGGCTTTACCGACGCCCTCAGTGTCTATGCTATATTACCGGTGGCGATAAAGGAACAGGATAGTCTGGGTACTTCGAGTGGGTTGGGAGATTTGGGGTTCATATTTCAGTATGGTTTTAAGTATGGCGAAAGGGATGGTGTTCGCGGATTATATGGTTACGGTCCGGAAGACTCATATGGCGCTGAATACAGCATGGATGACCTAAAAATGGCCCTGCAGGCAGGGTTTACGGTGCCAACCGGTGAAACATCTAATCGTGATAATAAGGGAAATATCTTTGATATGGGTATGCAGCCGGGTTTTGACGCCCCCACTTTTATGTTTGGCTTTGTCGCATCGAAGATGATCTTTCCTCATTTTACTTTGACCGGGGATACATCGCTTACGACATTTACTGAGCACAACGATGGCAAACCAGGCAATGAAATTCGCTTCAATGTAGCGGGCGGTTACGAAATTTACGAGAAAAAGAACGGGTTTCTCTCCAGACTCGATATTATTGCAGAATCGAACGTGCTCCATCTTACAAAAGATCAGGATGAAGAGAACGAAACAGATGATGCGACAGGCGGGACGATCCTTTATCTTTCACCGGGCTTGAGGGCAACGTTTGGCAAACATGTTAGCATTGGAATGCTGATAAAATTGCCCACATGGGAAGACCTGAACAACGAATCCGAACAGCAAGGCGCTGAGGGGCTGGAAGATTACAGGGCGATAGTTACCTGTTCTATCTCTTTTTAACGCATCAGTATATAGCAGGTGGGAAAGCCCCCTGCTAAAATATATAAAAACAATCAACCCTGAAAGGGTGAAAGAAATTGCAGATCAATCATTTTCAAATACAATTGTATTCAAAGAGATATTTTCACGGGAAATCAATAAAATCCTTTTCTCCT
>JAUQXU010000316.1 GCA_030837935.1 Candidatus Brocadia sp. | reverse complement strand
TTGAGACAAAGGTATCTGAATAACCATTAAAAGAAGTATCATAAGCACCGGGGGTTGCGGGAAAGTCTGATGAAGAAGCCTCTCCAGCTACATAGACATTCCCACCTCCGTCTATGGCGAGGGCCTTGCCAGAATCACCGCAAGATCCACCCAGATATGTGGATGCAAGGAGGCTGGTTAAATCCCCATTGAGCCTTGAGACAAAGGAATCTGAATAACTATTAAAAGAAGTATCATAGGCACCAGGGGTTGTGGGAAAGTCTGATGAATAAGACTCTCCAGCCACATAGACATTCCCACCTGTGTCTATGGCGAGAGCATTGCCATAATCATGACCAGCAGATCCGCCTAGGTATGTGGATGCAAGGAGGGGGTCTATGAGAAGTCCCCTTGTTTTATCGTAAGCGGCCACTTTGAAACCGTATTCCGATTTTGGATTTTTGACTATGGATTTTTGTTTGTGCATAGGGGTGGCATGGACAAACTTATTTGTCCGTGTCCTATTGGAGTTTACTAATTTGTGATTTGGAAGTCCTTGCTTCTGTCTCCTGACTTCTGGATTCCGAATGCTGTATTCAACGTCTACCTCAACCCTCTTTCCATCAATCTCCTGATAAGCCACCGGTTTCGTAAATTTTACAGGCCCAAGCGCTGTTGATACTTCAAGTTCCCCTGCGTCATTTACCTTTACACCCTTTGCCCCATCCAGTCTCAGCCTTATCCTCTCCGGGTCTGCACCTGATTTCACATAAAAGAGTTTCTCTGCGTTGTTTCCGTAAGCCTTTAGCTTGAGTTCTATCCCCTCGTATATCTCTCCAAGATTCACCATCTCATACGTTTGGATATTGGTCTTCCACTTCGATGGATCATTCCCTCTGAAGTCATTCACTTTTGTTACGGAATTTGCTTCCCCCCTTATCGTACTCATCCTTCCGCCTATAATCTCCTCTTTCAGTACTACTCCTTTTACCACTTTCTCGTGTTTATCCTCGCAAGAAACATGTTTCTTGCCAGTCTGGGAGTATCCTTGTCCCGATGAATCGTGCGCCGATAAAGGTCTGGTGTGGGCATCGGCTCCTCCATTATTTCGATTGGGCAGGGAATAGGCAATCTCACCGTCTTTCGTGACAAATATCGTTCCTCCAAAGGTGTTGGCATAAAATCTTACCCTGTCATCAGCTTGCCCCTCATTAGCAATAAAAGGCATCTGAATTTTCCTTGTCCTTTGAATAACCTCTGCCTTCGATAATTTATCTGCACCCCCCTGCCCAGCCTGAAGGATTTTGGGTAAAAACATAACCATTAAAAGAACCGCAGATACTATAAAGGCCTTGTATTCCCTTTTCATCTCACTAGCCTCCTTTTAAAATTGAATGCTATCAAACTTTAGCCACAGAGTACACAGCGTGGCAGAGCCACAACCAAATTAACCACCCTGCAATCCCCTCCTTCGCAAGGAGGGGGGAAATGTGTGGTAAAATATCTTACACAACAAATTAAATAAAAATCTTTGCTAAAAAACAAGGTTTTATAAATTTGTAATACAGATAGTTATCAGTCGTTTGTCATCTGTTGTCTTTCCTCAATCCCTTAATCGCTGACAAGGCAATGGAGCACGGACAAACAAGTTTGTCTATGCCACCCACCCACCTGTCGGCTGTCTGTTGTCTGCAATCCATCTCAGTGCCCTCTGTGGTTTCTTTCCCCATCCATTCCTCTTCTATCATTTTTCTGCGTTCTCAGCGTCCTTTGTGGTGAACGAAAAAACCCTCTGCCTGTCTGTGTTTATCAGTGTCCAAACCTGTTTCTGGCAGGGTAAGGACGGAACCTGCCAAAGAAACCTTTTCCCGTAACCCCTGATCCCTTCCTGAATTTTGCATGCACGGGTTTCATGCTGTTTGGTTGAAGTGTTGTAACTTGTGAAGAATCTGTTTGTCCTTCCGTAACACCCAATACATCCACAACAAACCGAAACGGCTTATTATCCGTGAGGCAAATAATGAAATGGACATCTACTGATTCCCCAGGGCCCAGTAGGCCATCGGCATACTCTCCCTCATTTTGCACGGTCAACCTTGCCCCTACCCCGCCTGCTCCCCCGTCCGCATTTTGCAGCAAGTTATTATTTGTCAATTCTGTAACCTCAGCCACAAGGCCGTTCAGTGGGCTGTTATTCGTGTTTGTGAGCCGTGCATCGAAGCTAAATTGCCCCAAAAACTCATCCCCACAACCGGTGGTATCAGAAGTCGTCTGATATGTTGACTTTATAGGTTCAAGGGTAACGAGGTCATTAATAATCTCTAATGGTGAAGATGAAGATCTTGCATACTTGAGGTCTTTATTACTCGCATCAAGATAGCTGATGTGCACCTTATCCGTTGAGTCGATGGCCAGGGAGGTATGTCCACCAACATATCCCACACTGTCCACCGTCTCGGTCACCCACGAGCCGGATTTGTTCGTGGCGTACTTGAGGTCGCTATTACTCTCATCAAAATAGCCGATGTGCACCTTATCCGTTGAGTCAATGGCCAGGGAGTTATCCACGCCGACATGTTCCTCACTGTCTACCGTCTCGATCACCCACGAGCCAGACTTGTTCGTGACGTACTTGAGGTCGTTATTCCTCGCATCATAAAAGCTGATGTGCACCTTATCCGTTGAGTCAATGGCCAGGGAGGCACTCCCATCGAATTCCCGTGGCTTATATCCCAGATATTGCAACGTCTCGGTCACCCAGGAGCCGGACTTGTTTGTGGCATACTTGAGGTCACCGATTAACCAAAGGTAACTAAAATAGCTGATGTGCACCTTATCCTTTGGGTCGATGGCCAGGGAGGTATACCCGCTGAAATCTGCCGCACCGTCCACCGTCTCAGCCACCCATGAGCCAGACTTGTTCGTGGCGTACTTGAGGTTGCCCTTTCTCTCATCAAAATAGCTGATGTGCACCTTATCCTTTGAGTCGATGGCCAGGGAGGTATACCTGCCGACATCTCCCTCACTGTCTATCGTCTCGGCCACCCATGAGCCAGACCTGTTCGTGACGTACTTGAGGTCGTCATTACCCGAATCATAATAGCCGATATGCATCTTCCCCGTTGAGTCGATCCCTAAAGAGGCATAACACCCTTCCTCAGATGATACATCCACCACCTCATAGTGCCAGCCATCGCTATCATGATATGCATAATAAAGATAGTCATCTCCATAAGCTATATGGGGGTGGTCATCAACGTCAACGTCAACGTCAACGTCAACTGAAATTGCCCTTCGGTAAAACCCCCTAAAATTATTTGGGACATCCACGGTCTCTATCACCCATGGTGGACTGGTGGTGAACGATGTCTCGCTGCGCGCAGCGTCTGCATTGCACTGCAAAGGTAGTGAAGTTCGTTTGAGATGAAAATCCTCTGGAATAGCACGGGCAAAAGGAGGAACCCCTCCCTCAATAGATCGGGAAACCTCACCTGCCAATGGAATTTGATCCCTTGCTTCTGCATCGGGAAAAGATTGATAGCGCTTCCACCCATTCATCCTCATCTCATCATGGGGTTTTCCAAAATCATTCTCTGGTTTGTTCCCCACGTGCTGTTCGTCTCCGGATATACCGAATGGTTGATCCAGTCCGGGAAAAGTATCACGGGGTGGGGCGGTACATGATTTTGATGGAGAAATAGCTGTGAAAGAAATGAATACGAGAAAAGATAAAATAGAAGTATACGTTAATTTTGCACTCATTTTATTTACCTCCGTGTATTTATGAATATGAAATAGAGAAGTATATTTGTGTGTTCTTTGAAATAAGCCGGACTATTTTAGGGGTAATCTACAGACAAAAACATCTATGCGGTTTTTCCACGTAACTCTATGAAAATGTAAGCGTTATTTATGAAGGCACAAAGCTTCGGGATGCGCTTTCTCTAAAGGAACCAGAAAAATTCGCCACGGAATTTTTAGTAAACTACTATCCTTAAAACAAAAAAGCCTTACTGCAAAGATATTTCATGAAACATCTTCGGCAGTAAGGCTGTCTTATTTTTAGCCGCTTAAACGGTTTGGACGGTTTAAACCGTTTTTTTTAGCTAAGACCCTTTGCTTTGCGTCCCCTGATTGCTCAGGGTTTGCTTTTGTCGTAATGTTTTTATTGCGCTACTTTATAACAAGCTTTTGATGCTCGATGCTCGATGCTTGGTGCTTGGTGCTTAGTGCTTAGTGCTTAGTGCTTAGTGCTTAGTGCTTAGTGCTTAGTGCTTAGTGCTTAGTTGGCACTGTAACATGGAAACCAACAAGAGGTCAAGAATAAAATAATATTTGAAAGTCAACACACTTTTTCCCGTGGTTTCTTTCTGATGGCAACCATAATAATACGTATATGATCGGCTTCTTCTCTATGGGTATACCAAACGTGTTCATTAATTGTGATTTATTAAAAATATGAAAACAAGAACCCCGAAGGGGTAAAATGATTATAGATGAAAAAAACCGAAAACAACACCTAATCCCAAGGGGATGACATAATGGACACGCCTGGCATTTCACGGAAAAACGATTATATCACCCCTTAGGGGTTTATCGCCGGGTTATTATGTAACTTCTATAACCATTTCATCCCTACGGGATTCATAGCGCTTTCATTGAATAGTATTAAATTTATCGTTAGGAATTTCAAAATAAAATCACAATCTATAAACCTTCTCAGGATAACTCTCAGATATCTGCCGTTTATGAATTTAAATGAGTTTGTTCTTCCTTTTACGCCTTGAAAAGTGGCAAAATATTTAAACTAACACAAGCAGTTCTGCCTGATTGAGCCTGAGCGCCTCTGAACCAAAGAGTTCTTTCGCACATGACAAAAAACCATCTGTTACGGACACGAAATATTGACTGGAGATTTTGATGTGAACGTTGCCCTGATCGGGTGTGTTAATCTCAAAGAAAAGGGGGCACGTGCCGCTGTGTTTCTTGATGCTTTCCTTGAGCTGCATGAATTTTGATTCGTCAAAGTCAGATGCATTACATTGTATCGTTACGCATTTGGCCAAACGCTTCAATGCATCTTTTTCTGCTATAACCTCTTTTATCCGTATGGATGGGGCAGTGCCCTGGAAACCGATCTGTCCCTTTACAAAGACAACCTCGTCTATGGTTAGGAGCGTCTGATACGCCTTTATTTCCTTGCTAAAGACAACACATTCAGCCGCACCTTTCAAGTCTTCTAAGGTAATATACATCATGGGATCGCCCCGCTTCGTCACACTCGGCTTCAGGTTGGTGATGATACCCCCTATTATTACTTCTTCACCATCAGCGTGTTCTGATATTTCTGCGGACGACACGGTAGATAACTGTTTAATCTTTTGCTTATAGGCATCCAGGGGATGCGAACTCAAATAGAAACCCAGGCTTTCCTTCTCTGCCTGGCGTATCTCCTTTTCAGACCACCGGTCCACGGCAATTTCTGCCCCAGGATCTCCTTTCCCGGCGGTATCCAGTTCGCTGTCCATATCAAACAGGGATTTCTGGCCTTTTCGTCTTTCTTTGCTTGCTATACTCCCCAATTGCATAGCCGTATCGAGTCCGGCGAGCAGCTTTGCCCTATTGTCATGTAATGAGTCTAAAGACCCCGACTTGATTAAAGACTCGATGACCTGTTTATTGACGACACGCAAATCAACCCGTTTGCATAAATCCAGGATTGAAGTGTACCTGCTGCCTTTTTCCCTGGATTGTATTATGGACTCGATGGCCTTATCGCCTACATTCTTGATAGCCCCCAGTCCAAACCGTATCTTGTTTCCCTGGGAAATGGTAAAGTCGTTTTGACTCTCATTCACATCGGGCGGAATCACGGCAATACCCATGTGACGGCAATCCTCAATATAGTCCACAATCTTATCCATGTTTTGTTTTTCACAACTGAGCTGTGCAACCATGTACTGAACCGGATAATTTGTCTTCAGATAAGCCGTTTGGTACGTGATTACCGCATAAGCAGCGGAATGAGACTTATTAAAACCATATCCTGCAAAGTACTCCATTAACTCGAATATGCTCGTGGCACTCTCTTTTGGGATTCCATTGGCTATGGCGCCGTTGATAAACTGGTCTTTGAATTTTGCCATAATCTCCGGTTTTTTCTTTCCCATTGCCTTACGAAGGTTGTCGGCCTGATTCAGGGAAAATCCTGCCAAACGATTGGCAATACGCATGACCTGTTCCTGATATAAGATCACTCCGTAGGTCTCTTTCAGGATCGGTTCAAGGGAAGGATGAAGATAGGCTACCTCTTCTCTCCCGTGCTTTCGGTTAATAAAGGAGTCTACCATTCCGCTTTGCAATGGACCAGGCCTGTATAAGGCCACCAGCGGCAAGATGTCTGCAAATGTGTCTGGTTTCAGCTTTTTTAACAACTCCTTAAATCCCCGGCTGGTTTCTACCTGAAAGACTCCTTTTACATCCCCACGGGATAACAAATCGTATGTTGGCTTATCATCCATGGGAATCTTTGCAAGGTCAATATCCATTCCGGTCGTTTCACGAATCAATTTGAGGGCTTTGTCGAGTACCGTTAATTTCCGAACACCAAGAAAATCGGCCTTCAACAACCCGATTTTATCTACCAATATTTCATCATAAAATTGTGTTGTAACTACGTCGCCATTTTTTGCCAGCGGGACATATTCGGTTAACGGCTCGTCTGAAATTACGATACCTGCCGCATGCACTGAGGCGTGACGGCATAATCCCTCCAGCTTTTTGGAGATATCAAACAACTCGTGGATGTGTTTTTCGTTTTCATACAACGCCTTTAATGCAGGCTCCTGCTCCAATGCCTGTTTTAAGGTTATATTGAGCGTATTGGGAATAAGTTTGGCCACCTTGTCAACTTCAGAGAGAGGGATATTCATTACCCGTCCCACATCACGGATAACGGCCTTCGCCTTCATCGTTCCAAAGGTAATGATCTGGGCAACGTTACTGTCGCCGCCGTACTTTTCCCTCACATATTTGATAACCTTTTCACGGCCTTCCGCACAAAAATCGATATCCAGATCAGGCATAGAGATTCTCTCTGCATTCAGAAATCTTTCAAACAGTAAATCATTTTCAATCGGGTCAATATTCGTAATATGTAATAGGTAGGCAACCAGACTGCCTGCCCCTGAACCACGGCCCGTAGCAGGGATACGTTGTTGTACGGCGAAATGAATAAAGTCCCAGACAATCAAAAAATAATCCACAAAGCCCGTGCTCTCAATAACCTTAAGCTCGTAGTCAAGACGCTCACGGATCTTTTGTGTAATTGCGCCATATTTCTGAATTACCCCCTCTTCGCAGAGTTTTCTCAGATAGGCGCTATTGGATAAGCCTTCTGGTGCAGTGAATTTAGGCAGGTGCATCTTTCCAAAAGACATTTCTACGTTACAGCGTGCGGCAATTTTCAAGGTATTTTCAATGGCTTCCGGTATGTGCTGAAAAACGGCGGACATTTCCTGAAAATTCTTAAAATAAAACTCATTCGTTCCGAATCGCATCCTTTGGACGTCTGACAGGTGCTTTCCCGTATTGATACACAGGAGGGCATCGTGAGCTGTGGCATCATCCATATTCATATAGTGTATGTCATTTGTCGCAACAAGAGGGATACCTAATTTCCTTCCTATCTCCGCTGCTTCTGATACCAACCTTTCTTGCTGATCGATTCCGTTATTTTGGATTTCTAAATAAAAATGATCCGGGCCAAAAATATCCTTGTACTCCTTTGCCACTTTCTCTGCATCTTCTGAGCGATTCTTTACCAAATAACGATTGATTTCCGAGGTCATACAGCCGCTGAGACAAATAAGTCCTTTGGAATGTGCCTTGAGAAGCGCCTTATCGATCCTTGGTTTATAGTAAAAGCCTTCCAGGTATGCCGATGTCGTGAGCTTTAAAAGATTGCGATACCCTTCGTTATTTTCTGCCAGGAGGGTAATATGACTGATCGTTTCCTTTCCGTTTTTCGACTCTTTATCCAAACGGCTGCCCTGCGCCACGTATGCCTCATAACCTAAAATGGGCTTTATTCCCCTGGACTTTGCCGCCTCATAAAATTCCACAGCGCCAAACATGTTTCCATGATCGGTCAGGGCAAGGGCAGACATTTTCAGCTGACTGGCCTTATCAACGAGATCGCTGATTTTGCAAGCGCCGTCAAGAAGGCTGTACTCACTATGGACATGAAGGTGAATAAAAGTATCTGTGCTCATTCAGAAATTTCTAAAAAATAGTTTTTGGTAAAATAAGTAAATTAGTCTATCGCAGCACAGCCGCAACCAAAATGAACCACCCCATTCCTCCTCCTTCGTAAGGAGGGGACTTCGTCGTGAGTCTTTGGCGTGAGCTCAGACGAACGCTCAATCGAACGATAAAGGTGAGGTAAAAAACTTACAAAAAAGAAGTTTTTATACAGTAATACTATTAACCATGAATTGTAACATATCTTTCAAAAAATCAAGTTCAATTTTTTATAACATTTCTACAATAACAATTTTACTTGAAACTAAATTTATATTTTGCTATCATCCTTAGCCGTGTCAGATTTTTTAAAATTATCTTTGAATGTTCTTAATAAAGCATAAATAAAATATCAAAAACTTAACCAAAGTACACCAAAAGGGGGTATTCTATGTCAAGTTGTAACACGAAAGCAAAGGCAATTATGGTAGTATTGGTGGGTCTTTTCGGACTGCTGTGTGTTGGTTTTGGAGTTTCCGTTACCGAAAAATACCGTTTGCAAAAGGAACGGGTGCATGGCCTTGAAAGACAGCTGAGTGCCGGGCGCAAAGAAGTCTTAAAAGTTCCCGAAATGATGGAAAATTTAGACAAGGTGCAGATTGCAAAGAAGGAAGTTGAAGATAAGTTTACTGCCTGTGCTGCAGAAAAAGATGGTTTGACTACCAAGGTGGCTGAATTGCAGAAAGAAATTGACACTTTCGGCGCTATCAAGGCGGCTGTGGGGGTTCAGATAAGCGGTCTGCAAAATACAATTCAGGAACAACAAGGTAAACTTACCGAATTAGAGAACACAAGAAACAAATTAGCAGAGGAGATTAGTGCTGCTGAAGCGGCGGGCAAGAGTATATCAGAAAAATTTGAATTACAGGTTGCTGACGCAAAAAGGAGTAAGGATGAAATTAAAAATCAGCTCCTTTATTATACAGAGGCGAAGAAAATTGCTGATCAGGAACTTGCGGAAAAACAAAAGACAATCACAGAGCTCCAAAAGGCAAAAGAGGCTTTAGAAGCAGAATTAGCAAAGATCAAGCAGCAAGGTCCATCAGCTGCGCCGGAAACCTCCTCTACGTCTACCCCTCATTTCCCGCTCACGGGCTCAGGAAGTCCTTCAGCAGAAGAATTAGACAAGACTTTCGCCTTGTTGCGCGAAAGAGTTACCTCGCCTGAAATAGCTCTAGATGAGGTAAGCATATTACTCTCCAGAAT
>JAUQXU010000315.1 GCA_030837935.1 Candidatus Brocadia sp. | reverse complement strand
CGGCAGAAATAGCATCGGCCGCACTCACCTGGACGGTGTATACAGATTCTACGGGTGTTTCTTCATGAGGGCCACCAATCGCATTAACCACCTCTGGTCTTTCATCATAACGTTTCGCAAGATCTGCGCCGGCGACGGCATGTGTACCTTCCATTTCCGGACCAATAGCCTTACCAATGTCGTGCAAAAGACCACATCTTTTTGCCAGGGGAACATCCAGTTTTAATTCACCTGCAATAATACCCATAAGATTACTGACTTCGATAGAATGTTGCAGTTGATTTTGCCCATAACTCGTTCTGTATTTTAGCCTGCCAATAAGTTTTATCAATTCCGGGTGAATATTGTGAACCCCTAATTCAAAACAAGTTTGTTTCCCCGTTTCCTGGATAACTTGTTCAATTTCCTTTTCTGTCTCTTTAACAATTTCTTCAATATGCGCGGGATGAATCCTCCCATCAAGGATTAATTTTTCCATCGATTGCCTTGCTATCTCACGACGAACGCTGTCAAACCCGGAAAGAACGATTACGCCGGGGGTATCATCCACAATAACGTCAATTCCCGTTGCTTTCTCAAAGGCACGAATATTTCTTCCTTCACGCCCGATGATACGGCCTTTCATTTCATTATTGGGGAGTTCAATTGAGCTTACAATATTTTCAGCCGTATGCGTTGCTGCGCATCGTTGGATTGAAGCGCTTATCAGTGATATAGCAGTCTGTTCTGCATTTTCCTTTGCTTCCGCTATTTTTTTCGAAATCAATTCGGCACATTTAATGTCGAGTTCTTTTTCTAATCGATTTAATAAAAGTTTTTCTGCATCTTCTCTGGATAAATTGGAGATTCTCAGGAGTGCTTTATTCTCTTCTTCTATGGTTTTTTCGAGTTCCAGCCTTTTCTCGTCTAATTTCTTTTCTTTCAGGGAGAAATTTGCAGAAAGCGTATCAATATACCTTTCTTTTTTTGTCAATAATTCCATCTTACGTTCCAGGTTGTCTTCTCTTTTACTTAACCTCTTTTCTTGTAACCTCAATTCCATCTTGGTTTCTTGCGTTTCTTTTTCAAAAGCCTCTCTTCGTTGGTATAATTCGGCTTTTGTTGCCAATTCAGCTTCTTTTTTAATTTTTTCAGCATCTTGGCGTGATTCTTCAATGAGATGTTTTATCTTCTTTTCGCTGGCCGCTTGCTTCTTCCTGGATACAAGAATACAAATAAAGTAACCAATAGCGATACATGCCGGAAGAAGGAGGTATGCCAGTATTTGAAATGGTTGCATTCTATAGTATAAGCCGTTTTATCGGGCTCATCCTCCAAAAATAAAAAAACAATTTTAGGCTTAATAAGAGATAACAGTAAGAAACGAAGGTCGAGAAAAATGAAACTTTTGGAAGAAACGCTGCCTCAGTGAAATGTCGATTTGTGCAGAAACAGAATGGGAAATGAATAATGGGCTCTTTCAGAAAAATACTTCGTATAAAGTAAGTATTCAATCTTGGAATACGCCGTCAGCAATTATAAATAAAGTACTTATGCAAAACGTTGCATTTGTTATGAGAGATATCCTCATCTATTTACTGTGCTTCTTAAGATTAGCAAGATCGTACTTATTAAATATTTTTTTCAAGATCTACAAAAATTATCGTTACGTGATAATTGCCAGACGCAAACAGTTATCGGACATTCAGAAAAATAATCGTCTGCTCGTGAAAACACTCGCACTCTGCAACGTTTTGATATGCTGTTTTTTGTTCATTTTTCCATGTATTTCTCGTTAAAGATTACAAACTATCAGCGACATCTCCCACATCGGTTTCTCGAATTTTTATTAGTTTCAAGACTACGCTAAAGTTGTGATGCTCAAGCTAAACCATAAAAGTTCTGCGGCCGCTTTTTGTACCATCATGCACTATCTAAAATTTTCATTATCTCAACAAAGAGGGAATTTTAAACAATCTTTTTATCCAAGTCAAGCGATTTTATATCTATATTGTTAAAAGGGTTAAGGAATTGTAAATCATAAAACTTTTTAGTCATTTTATTTATTCCTTGATGCTTGACAAGAAAAATATCGCTAAGTATAATGCTTTCCTTTAATTTTACTAAAGTATTTTTCACGGTTACATTTTTTACTAGGGTTCTTGCTTTGAGAATTAAGGAGAGTCTATATGAGAGTAGAAGTTGAATTGCCTGATGTGGAAGCAAATAACGGGGATGAAGCGACCGTTTCCTTTTGGTATGTTGAAGAGGATGAGGAGGTTGAAGAAGGTGAGGATCTTGTTGAGATGATCACGGAGAAAACAACTTTTAATGTCACTGCCCCGGTATCTGGAAGATTACTAGAAATCATTGCACAAGAAGGTGATGTGGTAAAAGTAGGTGATATTATGGCAATACTTGAAACCGAGGAGGAAGAGGAAGAGGAGGAGGAGGAGGAAGAGGAAGAGGAAGAGGAAG
>JAUQXU010000314.1 GCA_030837935.1 Candidatus Brocadia sp. | reverse complement strand
GCGAGGCGCAATGCGTTCGTAGTATTTCCTATCTCACCGGTTGAAGCTGCGATTCGCGAAACATCCTCAGCAATATCTGCATTGACAGCAATGTTTGACGCATCGGTTCCGTCAAAGAATGTATTTATCCCTAATGCAGCCAGTAAATCAGTTGTATCTGAATCATTTATAACATCTAATGAAAACGTATCGCCTGCTGTAATCGCGCCACCGGAAAGAGTAAAAGAAACTCCATTTGCAACATTAATGGTATTTCCTGGCGTGTAATCACTTCCCACGTCAAGCGTAGCGATAACTGTCCCACTGCTATCCTTTACCTCTACCTGAAGTCCCGTAGTATTTCCAATTGTGCCCGTGCCTAAAGCAGTAAAAGTATACACATCATTCGACTGTCCCGAGTAAATACCTGATACTGAAGCTGTCGATGTCCCCAACGCGCCCGGATTAGGATCCAAGGCGTAAGAAAAATTTACCTTGTAACCAGAGTTGGCTTTGATGAGGAGTTTATTGTCTACAATAGATGCCGAAATGTTGGTAATACCATTAACAGAAGTTTGTAAGTCGGCAAGAGAATCTGTAGAGACATCAACAGAAATAGTGCTCTTTGTAACATCGCCTGTACTTTCATCTATCACAGTAATATAAATATCTCCACTCTTGGGAGAAATATTCAGCCCCGCAGCATCCAGCGCTACGGTGGTACTTGATACAGCGCTGGTCGACATTATACTTTCGAATCCACCCGAGAGACCCACACCCTCACTATGAATTTTATTAACTTCTTTAATAAGGCCTGATGCTAACGTGTCGAGCTTATCGTCATACTTAGAGATCGTTTCATTATAAAAGTCTTGTAATCCTTTTATTTCTCCTGTGTTAAAGGTATACTTGGAATTTTCATTTTTATAATTTACTATGTTTATGACTCCGGATGAATCAATTTTATAAGTAAGCCTCGCAGCACTCGAACCAGATACTAAAGCCCCGCTTGATGTTAAGACATTTACCATCCCATTACTTTGAGCCTTTACTGTAACATTGACCAACTGACTAAGATCATGCAATAATGCCTCCCGCTTATCTAATAGATCGTTGGATTCTATGCCTTTAACATGAAGTGCAGATATTTCTTCATTTATACTTGCAATGTTTTCTGTCAGGTTATTGATATCTGATATTTTATTTTCAATGCCTTGTTTAATAAATATCTTCATTTGCTCTAATTCATCAACTATTCTGTGAAAGTTATCGGTCAAAGTATTGGCTTTCTCCAGAAGAGTCGCGCGGGAACTCATGTTTTCTGTGTTTTGAGCAAGGTCGTTTATTCCCTTAAAAAAGGACGCTAATGCATTATTTAGACTGGCATCTGAAGTTTCGTTAAATACAGTTTCTAATTCCCTGAGATTTTGACTTTTTACAGATGCACTGCCAAGTGATGATGAGATATCTCTCAAACGGCTGTTGATATAATCGTCTTTATGTCTTCTAATTTTTACAATTTCAACGCCTTGTCCAATAGTTCCTGCATTTGTATATACGGGCATCTTTGTCGCCATGATAGTCGATTGCCTTGTGTATCCTTTTGTATTTGAATTTGAAATATTGTGAGCACTGACCAACATGGCGCGTTGGGCAGCTAATATTCCGCTTAAACCGATTTGTAAATCAGAAGACATGTGCAGCTCTCCTTATATTTCAGTATCTATTAAGACCATCGGAAGCTCATTCTCTTGCATTTTCCCCGTATACCGGTATATGGAATATTGAATCGCAGGAGGACAAAATATTTTTATCATGTCTTCGGTAATCTCGAGTGAGTATTGAATGAGCGTAGTATTAATTTGGTTTATCTCTTCCAATTGTTTTATTGATTGGAATAATTTATCTGACAGACTGCAGATTATTTTGCTATGTGAATTGTCAATTTCGTTTATCAACGATTTTATGGTAATATTTTTCCCTTGCACATTAAGCTCTTTGCAATATCTGATAACAATATTCTGTCGTTTTTCTTCAAGAAGTTGCGCGATTTCAGCCTGGTTTTTTTCCTGATAGATAAGCGTTTCCAGTTCCTCAATACTTCCGGAGATCAGACAGCGTTGTTTTGATTTTGCAGTCTTAAGGAGTTCGTCACAGACAACAGACAACCGGTCAAATGTTTCAATCAGCTCGTTTAACAATGTATTCATGATTGAATAACTCCTTTTGCAACCTTCTCACCCATATCGTGGAGTGACTTTTCCTTTTTATTTCCCGGCAAATCAAAAATAGGTTTGCCGTTGTTTAATGAGGAAGGTTTATGCGGGTTTTCTGCCTGCTCCTTTTCATGCATCAATTGTTTGTAAATGTCCTGTGCAACTCCAAAA
>JAUQXU010000313.1 GCA_030837935.1 Candidatus Brocadia sp. | reverse complement strand
TTAGACATGATTATTACCTCAACAATTACGCCTGATCATATCTTTCCTTCAACTTCGTGTTATATACAACAGAAAATAGGTGCAAGCAGGGCAAGCGCCTTTGATATATTGGCAGCATGTGCTGGATTTATCTATGCGCTGTCTGTTGGAGAAAGCTTTGTAAATTCAGGGGCGATGAAAACCGTTCTGGTGGTAGGAGCCGAATGTTTATCAAAGATCACAGACTATACTGATCGTACAACCTGCATATTGTTTGGAGATGGGGCCGGTGCAGTCGTTATACAAAAAAGCTCTACAAAACACGAGATTCTTTCTACGAGCTTAGCTGCTGATGGGTCACAGGCAGATGTCCTCATCATGCCTGGGGGAGGAGCGAAGAATCCTGCCTCTTTAGAATCAGTTCAACAGCGGACACACTATATCCAATTTAAAGGCAAAGAGGTATTCAAACTGGCAATTAATAATATAACAAACTTGATTACAGACACAGTAAATAAGAACGGCTTCAGCCTTGAGGACATTGACTTAATTATTCCTCATCAGAGCAATCTGAGGATTATTGAAGCGACTATGGAAAAACTTGGGTTGCCCATGGAAAAGGCGGTTGTGAACATTGATAAATACGGAAACACATCCTCTGCTTCCATTCCCATTGCAATTGATGAGGCCAGAAAGGAAGGTCGCCTCTCCAAAGGAGATATTGTTATGCTGGTGGCATTTGGCGGAGGGTTAACGTGGGGGTCTTCGATCATTAGATGGTAGAGGACATGCGAAAGACAGCATTTCTTTTCCCTGGCCAAGGCGCACAATACGCAGGAATGGGAAAGGATTTTTATACACGTTTTAAAGAGGCGCGAGAGATATTCAGTCAGGCCAATGAAGTTCTGGGATTTGATATAGCTGCACTCTGTTTCCACGGAAAGCAGGAGGAGTTAAACAAAACCTCTATTTGCCAGCCTGCCATACTCGTAAATAGTTTGGCAATATTGGAAGTCTTAAAAAGAAATTCAGCAATTTGCGGAGCTCGGTGTAATGCTGCTGCCGGGCTTAGTCTGGGGGAATATACAGCCCATGTATCAGCTGGTTCAATGGTTTTTAAGGATGCCGTAAGGTTGGTGTACAAACGTGGCATGTTTATGCAAGAAGCGTGCAATGCAAACTCAGGTGGAATGGTTTCCATTATTGGATTGGAAGATGAAAAGGTAGAGCAGATTTGTGCAGAGATGAAACCATTGGGAATTATTTGTGCCGCAAATTATAATAGTCCCGGGCAGGTTGTTATCTCAGGCGAAAAGGCCCTATTGGAGAAGGCGTCTATTCTGGCTATGGAACGAGGTGCAAGGATGGTTGTTCCCTTGAGGGTCGATGGGGCATTTCACTCCGATTTAATGAGCCCTGCAAGTAATAGGCTTTCAAAGGAACTGGAAGCAACACCAATCTCGAAACCAAATATTCCGGTTGTAGCAAATATCCATGCCGGATACGTGAGAGAGCCTGATGAGATAAAAGCATCTCTGGCAAAACA
>JAUQXU010000312.1 GCA_030837935.1 Candidatus Brocadia sp. | reverse complement strand
CACCATCATCAGGTCGGCTAATTCATCCACTACGATAACAATATGAGGGAGATGAAAGGGCACACCGTCGAGGTTGGCGTCCCCTTCCGGGTTTAAGCGTTTTCGGATTTCTGACATCCCCAGTCTATTATAACCGTTAATGTGTTTTACACCTACACTGGCGAGTAATGCGTATCGCTCTTCCATCTTGTTTACCGCCCATTCCAGCACGGCAGCTGCTTTTTTCATGTCTGTCACTACGGGGCTTATTAAATGAGGAATTTCCCGAAATAATGAAAATTCAACCATCTTAGGGTCTACCAGCAGGAGTTGAACATCTGAGGGATGCCGTAAGAAAAGGATACTCAATATAACTGAATTCAGGCAAACCGATTTTCCAGAACCCGTTGTTCCCGCAATGAGCAAATGGGGCATAGAAGCCAAATCCGATATAACAGGGTTTCCCGCCACGTCTTTACCAATCAAAAGTGGAATGGCCATCTTTTTCCGAATCTCTTCCGAAGCATCCAGTAACTCCCGCAACATCACCATTTTCCTCTGGATATTCGGAACTTCGATACCGATTGAAGACTTACCCATCAAGGGAGCAACAACCCTGACGCTAGGCGCCTTCAACGCAATGGCCAAATCGTCAGAAAGACCCACGACCTTGCCAACCTTTGTCCCCGGCGCCAATTCTAATTCATACATGGTTATAACAGGGCCTCTTTCAATTTCTACGACCTCTGATTTTACATTAAACTGTTCAAGGGTATTTTTTAAAACCTGAGCACGTTGTGTAATTTGATCCCAATCATCTGTGTGTTCTTTGAAGGCAGGCTTCTCCAGTAAATCCCGTGGCGGCAGTTCATAAGCACTTTCTTTTTTTCCAACAGGCACCGTATCGTAAATATCCGTCTCTTCATCAATCGCTATCTCTTCATGTACCTCTTCTTCCATGCACTGTTTACCATTATCCGGTTCTTGAATTTTTTCAAACACACGCCTTGGTCTGTATAATTCATTCTCCACTTCCGTGGGAGCATCTACAGAACCGATATCGGTATGATTTTTTGCAAGGTTATCAACTAAAACGTCAGAATTATTACGCACGGTTGCTTTTGAGAGACGAAGAGAACGAACCCTTCCCGTTTCAAAATCGCGGTCTGGAGTTGACCCACCTTCCTTTAATTTTGTTTTTGATTCTTTGATAAACGGTGAAATGGGGGTAGCATTAAGCAAGAGCATAATCGATATAATGAACCCTAATCCCAGAACAATGAAAGTACCTGTTCCATTGAAATACTCGTATAATCTTGAGACAATCACAATCCCGAAAATCCCCCCAACGTTGGCAGATATAAAGTTCTTTTTCAGGAAATAACACCCCAGGGTAAGCAAGGATGCAAACGAAAATAGTACTAAAACAGCCCCTATCACCCTTATCCAAAGGCATTCGATGCTCTCTTTATAAAGATATTGTACCCCCAACCAACTGATAAGGATAACGATCAGGTAGGAGGTTCTTCCCATGCTCGCCATGGCATAGCCAGCTACCTGCGCCCCCACTATTCCACAAAAATTATGTATAGGATTATTGACGGGATAATTTGCAAAAGGGGGATCGTTGGGGGAATAGCTGATGAAACTTAGAAAGATAAATAATGCGAAGGCTATAAGGATAACCGCGGTAGTACAACGTACGAAACGTTTAATCCCCATATTATCCCTTCAGAGAATTTAAAAGAATTCAATTCCAACTTAATGTCCGGTATGCCCAAAACCGCCGACCCCGCGTGGGGATTCTTCCAGATTTTCAACTTCAACCAATTCGGCCCTGGTTACCGGTTGGACCACCAGTTGCGCAATCCGCATCCCCCGTTCTACAGTAAACGGATCTTTCCCGAGATTGCATAAAATAATCCCAATCTCTCCACGATAGTCGCTGTCAATCGTACCCGGTGTGTTTACGAGCGTCAAACCATATTTCAGCGCCAAGCCGCTTCTCGGTCGTATTTGCGCCTCATATCCCCAAGGCAATTCGATGTGGATGCCTGCAGGAATCAATTTAATTTCATTGCGTTCAAGCTGAATAGAGCCATCCACGGCAGCATATAAATCCATACCGCTGGCAGCTGCACTCATGTATTGTGGTAAAGGTAAATCATCGCATCCATGCTTTCTCATTACCTTAACTTTTATCGTATTCACTTATTTGTTCTCCTTCTTGTTAAGCTCTTCTTCAATTACACCAACGATTTTCTCAACTGAGGCTAATCTCCCCTTCCCAATGCGACCCGTACACAACCTGCCCTCTTCGGGTTCGATAATTCTGTACCCAAGTTTTGTTAACCTCTTTATATTTTCCTGCACGATGGGATTCAAGTACATACTGTCATTCATTGCCGGAGCGATAACTACGGGAGCGCGTGTTGCCATAATGGTGCAGGTTAATGCATCATCAGCTATACCAGATACGACCTTGCCAATAAAATTCGCTGTAGCTGGCGCAACCACCAGTAAGTCTGCATGTTCTGCCAAAGATACATGATTAGGGTCGTAATTCTCATTATCAATAAAAAGGTCTGTTACTACCCGGTTTTGAGAAATGGAACGGAAGGTCACAGGATTAACAAAGCGTTGGGCAGTAGATGTCATGATCACGGTAACATGATTTCCCTGTTTAATCAGGCTTGACACAACTTCAACAGCCTTGTAAGCTGCAATGCTTCCGGTAACTCCTAAAACGATATGGTAGGGCATGATCACGCCAGGTCTAGTATTTTCCGGATAGTATTTACTGTCAATTCCAAGTCGTCATTCACGACACAATAATTATACCGGTCTCTGTATTCTAATTCTTTATCCGCAATTTTTAAGCGGAGTTCCATATCCTGTTCCTTATTGGTATTTCTTTGCATTAACCGTTGCCCTAAAGTTTTTTTATCGGGAGGCAGTAAAAATATTGATATTGCTTCCGGAAACTTCTCCATAATCTGCAATGCGCCCTGCACCTCGATTTCGAGTAAATAAACAATCTCCTTCGCAAGGGCTTCTCTCAATGCATTTATGGGGGTCCCATAGTAGCTTCCGCAATACTCTGCATGCTCTGCCAGCTCACCCTTCCGAATCATTTCTTTGAATTCATTCGTTGATACAAAATGGTAAGCTTTTCCATTTTTCTCGCTGTGCCGGGGTAACCGTGTAGTCACCGATATGGATTTCTTCACCAGCGGGTCTTTTTCAAGCAGTTTGCATACCGTTGTCTTGCCAGATCCGGACGGTCCTGAAATAATTACCAACTTACCCATATCTCTTGTCACTTGATGATGCAAGAGATTTGTCAATTCTATTCAATATTAAATATCTGCTCCCGAATTTTTTCAATCTCTGTCTTTACATCCACCAAATCCTTCAGCATCACGCTATCATTTGCCTTTGCACACATGGTATTCGTTTCCCTGAACATCTCCTGAACAATGAAATCGAGCTTCCTGCCCACGGGTTCATCCAAGTATATTGTTTCCTGCAGTTGATATAAATGGCTTTTAAGACGACTGATTTCTTCCGTTATATCACATCGCTCTGCAAAGACGGCAATTTCTCGACAAAGGTTGTTATCAGTCAATTCAATAGGAGTCCCGGTTAATAACGCGGCAACCCTGTTCTGTAAACGCTTGCTATACTCCTGGACTACCACAGGCGCCCTTGTTTCTATTTTATCAAGTATTGAAAGGATAAATTCTTTCCGCTGTTCAATATCTCTTCCAAGATGCCTGCCTTCAACGGCCCTCATTTCTAACATCTTTTTTAAGGCTTCGCCTATAAGAGAAAGACATATGGATAAAAGGGCTTCTACATCCTCCTGATCGTTTTTCCCTTTTTGCAGTATACCGGGAAGCAGCATCAGGGAATTAACGGATATTCTCTCCTTTGAACCAATCTCTTTTTTAATATCATTTAATAAACGATAATACTCTTTTAATCTGTCGCTGTTTAAGGTGTACTCGGATTCTTGTCGGAGAGACTGATAATTTATATTTAAAAGGACGGTACCCCGATTGATTTTTTCCCTGATTGAACGTTCAATTTTATTCTCAAAGTCTTGCAATATCTCCGGCAGCCGCGAGTCTATTTTCAAGAATCGATTATTGACCGAACGCAATTCTACACGAATCGTACGCTCAGTATCGGTATGTTCAGCAATGCCAAATCCCGTCATGCTCTTAAGCATCAAAGTCACCAAAATATCTGCGTTAATCAGTTATTTATTTGAATCTTTACCTGTTTCGTTATGCCCTTCGTTCGCGGATTTTTTTGTGACATCCGATGTTTGTTCTTCTTCCTTAACAGGATTCATGCCTGCTGGTTGGTCCTGCAGTTCCCCACCCTGCATTCCTGTTTGATGTTGCAAACTTTCCTGTACCGACTTGTTGTCAGATTCTTCTATAACATCCTGCATACCCATGCCGGATGGGCTACTTGCCTGGCCTTCTGTGTGGGGAACATCACCGTGTGCATGCGGCCCTTCATGCATAGGATGTTCATGCGTATGCTGCGCTTCAGGAACTTCATGTGTAACCATCGTGTCTATCAACCTTGTAGGGATGGATAATTTAAACAAAAAAACTGTGGCAACAATAAATGCAGCACCTACAAGGTAGGTTATTTTCGTTAAAAATGTACTTGTTCTTGTGCCAAAGGCGGACTGATCTCCCAGCCCACCAATAGCAGCCAATCCTCCACCCTTGCCCGATTGCAATAAAATAGACCCAATCATGAACACGCATAATATAGGCAACGCAATCTTTAATGCAACGACTAAATTTAAAAAATAGAATGCATTTAATGTCCCAAAAATAACAATGATTGCAACTCCCCACTTAAATGCCTTTTCAGCCTTTACCATGTGACTCTCCAATATGAAAAAAAACCAACTATTAAAAAATTAATACTTTGCAGCAGTTTCAATAATTTTAAAAAAAGATTCGAATTGAATACTCGCGCCGCCTACCAGAAGGCCATCAATCTCTGGCTGCGCCATCAATTCTTTTGCATTCTCTGGTTTAACACTTCCCCCATACTGAATATATACGCTATTTGCAATATCTTTACCGTACCCATCCTTTATCATGCTTCTGATAAACGAATGAACTTCATTCGCCTGCTCAGGTAAAGCGGTTTTCCCGGTACCAATAGCCCATACAGGTTCGTAAGCAATCACCAGTTCTTTTATATAACTGGCACTAATTTCGTGCAAACCTTCTTTTAATTGATTTCTGATCACATATTCTGTTCTTTCATCCTCCCTATCATCTAACGTTTCTCCGACACAAAAGATCGGTTTTAAATTTACTGATAATGCCGCCTTTATTTTGGCATTGATAAAAGAATCGGTTTCGCGAAAGATATGCCGCCGTTCGGAATGACCTAACAATACGTGGGTACAACCAACCTCTTTCACCATCGAAGCGGAAATCTCACCGGTATAAGCACCGCTTTTTTCACTATGAATATTCTGT
>JAUQXU010000311.1 GCA_030837935.1 Candidatus Brocadia sp. | reverse complement strand
ACCTTACTATCAGGAATTGTAAAATCCCGGAAACGGCTCTTGTTAATGTAAGTCACATGAGCACCTGCCTGCAGTGCTGCTGAAGCAATACCACTGTTATGATAAGAAGTTTCAGGATTCGCCGAACAGGTATGGTCTATGACCTTTACCCGATACGCCCCAACCTCCCGGCACAACTCCACAAGGGCTGCCACTACGTAAGGATTAGTATTGGCGGCAAATTCCGGCCTTTGATTCCAGGCAATATTGGGCTTGATAATAACCCTGTCACCCCTGGAAACGAGTTTGTCGATACCACCCAGGGCGTTCATGGCGCGCCGCACCATTTCTTTGACAACAACTGGTTCATCCGCGGTATCTGAAATGTTTCCATGCACTACGATCAGTCCTGGTTTTAAGTAGTGCTCCCTGAGTTTTTTTATGGCAGGCCTTCTCTTGATGGTGCTTAAATAGGATAAGCCATAAATACCAGCGCCCACCGCAATACTAGTCTTGAGAAATGACCGGCGTGAAATTATGTTGTCTTTATACATGGTTCAACAAGCCATAAACAGATGAAACAATTCAAAATAGTATTCGCCTTTTGAAAAGGAATCTTTGGTTTCGAGTATGAGAATTTTGAACATTTGGATTTGTTTTGGATTTCGATATTCGAATTTAGGGTTTCACATATTTTTATTGATTAGATTATCTTTTGATTATCATTCTATTTTGGTTGCGGCAACGCTACGCCAAGTTTACTTTTATTCATTATCTCAAACCTTATCGCAAAAAGCCATATTTTTCACTATCGTGCAAAATAAGGCAATAACGTCTTATTCCTCATTCAATTCAATCCCCATCTGTCTGAAGGCCTCTTTGATTTTATCTTCGTAGTCCTGTTCTGAAATATTCCCATCGCGGGCAATGAATTCTATCTGCAAGGTTTCAAATTTATTCTGTAACAGGTTCATCACTCCCATAATATTGGATATTTTGCCTTTTGGCACCTGGAATTTCAGTTGCACTTTATTTTTGGTCTTTGCTTTGAAATCAGTTTCCTTTTTCGTGGGCTCATACGCAGGGTCTGGTATTTCTGAGATTTCTTGCTGTGTTATATCTTGTACTGATAATTCCTTCTTCCTCCATTGTTCACGGCACACTGCTTCATTGATCATTACTTCATTTCCAGAAAATGCAAGCGTTGGCAGTTCTTTGAAATATCGACAAATTGGTTTATCATTCTCCAGCTCTCCCAGCCCAAAAAGCCCCATACGTACACCTTCATTAATTCCCTGTTCTAATACTATTTTATCTATGCGTGTCTCTCCCGGTGTCCTGAACAAGGATTGATATAACTGCTCTGTAAAGACACAATCCTTGCTGGAAAGATATTTTTCCCGAAGCACCAGAGGGGCGATTTTTTCGAGTATTTGACCATTTGAACGCAATTTTTCATATACCTCTAAATCGATACTTTTATCTTCTCCATAGGTAGGTATGCCCATGTCTATGTCAAGGAATCCTTCCTTACCTGGAATAGTAACGATGATGAAATAACTTCGAGAAAGTTAAACGGTTGCTTCACTCTCAATAACCTCTTTTAGTGCCTCACTCCATGCCTTTTTCATCTCTATTGCCCCATTCCATTCCATCCAGTCATCTTCTAATTCTGGAGTTGCTTTATTTGCCAAATCTTTTGAGAAGGTATCGAAATCTTTTCTATATTTCTTTTGAAAAGATTTTATAATCCTGTCGTAGGTCTTTATCTTACTTTCTATTTGGGTAATCACGATATCTTTCAATGCAACAGTTTCGTTTTTATATACGCCAGAAAGAACCAGGGGCTTAATTAAATGTGTAAGAATTTTTTCTGTTTTCATCCATTATGTCTCCAAAATCATAATTTTCACCACAAAGAACACGAAGGGCACGAAGGACACGAAGATATAGCCATAAAAAACGTGCCACGAATTTTACACGAATAACCGCTAACAATTAAAATACTTATGCAATCAAGTCCCCTTTTAGAAAAGAAAAAATTCCCTTAAATCCCCCTTAGAAAAGGGGGAATCAGGGGGTTGTCTATCCCACTAAACTATATGCTTGAGATGTTTACAACCCTGATAGATAACACCCGAATTCAGCGGAGACTTTCTGCCGTCCGTTTGAGTAACTTTTTCTGTCGCTTTTTTTGCCTTTTAATAATTTCTGCTAATGATCGCAACGCCTCATTTACAGAGTCATGGTCAGGGAAAAACCTTGCAACATCTGGATCAATAACTACAATATTTGTTCCTTCCTCATACCTTTTTGTATATTTTCCCCGAATACCTTTACTGAAATCATATTCTTCAAGCATGTCTGAATCTTTTCGCATTCTCTTCATATTGCTTCCTTTCCTTTTGTTTTGCTTTTCTTGCACTTATTATTCTGACTTTATCGCCTCGTTCTGTATGAACAATTACCAAAAGACGATTTTTACAGGAGTTTCCAATTAAAATGAATCTGTCCTCTTCATCAGAATGCAGAGGGTCATAAATTGTTAATGATAAGACATCTTTGAAAGCTGTGCTTGCCTCGTCAAAAGATACGCCGTGAATCTTTATATTCTTTCCTGCCTTGATTGGATCCCATTCAAATAAAAGCATATGTCGCTGCTATTATAGTTTAATTTTCCTATAATATTCCGGCAAATTTCTATTACTTAATTATACAATTCTTCTGCCTTGATAGTATCTACGGCGGCGACTCTTGGCAACTTCTCTGTCATACTGATACTTCCATAAGTGTCAAACTCACGGATTCAGATTGTGGAATATCTTCACCGCTTGCAATTCTGTCGTCTATATGAAGCCTTATAGCATCTTTGATATTCTCCAATACCTCCTCATAAGTATCTCCCTGTGTATAGCAACCCTGAAGTTCGGGACAAAAGGCAAAATAACCATCACGATCTTTTTCGATAAATACTGAAAATTTATATGTGATCATATGTATGACCTCCTACATTACTGGAATTTTGAAAAACTAAATTATTGCGTAAGAATTTTTTTCTGTTTTCATCCGTTACGTCTCCTAAATTTAACCACGAAGGATACGAAGAATTATAAAACAAATCGTTTAATTCCTCAGATATACCTTCTTCAGCCATAGCTTTTTCAAAAGTCGGGGCGAGTATTACGCACTCTTCTGCCAACCTGTTTCGTTCCATTTTTCTATGTTTTTTATCAATATACTTCATCGTGAGTACCAATATCAAATAATAGGATGTCATCTTCGTGAGCTTCACTTTTTACAAAATCGAAAATTATTCTCATGTTGTATCCAGCACTACATGCCCATGAGCCAGACAATTTTCCTTTTAACTCGTGGGTTTCTAACTGCGGCGCAAAAGGGTCCTTGGCTAAAAGCCTTAACGTATCCTCAATATCTTTACTTAAGGATGGATATCTCTTAAGGGTACGTTTATAAGCTCTTGCAAAGGTTTTACCCCAAATTATCGTTCTCATTTTGGAGATCTCTCATAAGGTCATCAATACTGCCTTTTTTTACCTCCCCTAGTCTATATTCCTCTTTTGCCTTTCGAATATTCTTAGCAATTAAATCTCTCCTTCGCTCTATGAGTCTATGCTGAACAATATCAATAAGGCTTTCCTGTTGGCATTCTGGGAGAGACTCAATTATGTCCAGAGCTTTCTGAAATGTTACTGCACGCTGTTTTGACATAGTAGTAACTCCTTTTAAAAAAAGCACAATTTAACATCGATCTTTACTTTTTTGATTCATAAATTTTTATTTCACTATCCTCACTAATAATTTAAGGAATTTTATTGTCATAGTGCATGCGCTTCATATTCACACAATTTTGCTGCATAATTTATTGCTGCTTTTATGTCTTCATGTGTTAGAGATGGATAATCTTTCATAATGGATTCTACACCCTCCCCTTCAGCAATAAGCGAAACAATCAAATAGACAGGTATTCTTGTTCCTTTAATACAAGGCTTTCCATGACAAATATCAGGATCAGATAATATTCTATCAAATATTTCACGGTCTTTCATATTTCCCTCTTATCAAAAAAAGTAACAGTTCGGTCAGTATTCTAAATAAGCACAAAAACAACCCCCTTCATCCCCCTTTGTTAAGGGGGATTTGAGTGCGGCTATGTTACGATATGCGTTAAATTTTCGCATTACTCTAACCCCGGTAGTTCTGATGGAGACAGTAAAACACGTATTGAACGTGGCTTGCCTGGTATCTTCTCAATAAATCCACGTTTTTCTAAGGACAAAACCATTTGATGTACACTTGGTGGGGTTACTTTAAAATATTTCTGCATATCAGCTTCTGCGGGTGGAGAGCCGTGTATTTTTGTATAGTAATAAATAAACGCCAGATATTGACCCTGCTTCGGCGTGTATTTATATTTTGATGTATTATGAGTCTTTTTGTTCATTCGACCTCAAGTTAGTCCCCCTTAACAAAGGGGGATATGGGGGTTGTTCACTTTCCTAAGAAGGATTTTACGCTTCACACTACCCCAAAAACCGCATGAATAAAATGAAATTTCCTATACAATTAATACACATGAACCCTGCTTTTACTCTTAATTTCATTTTGTTCAATAATATAACGCACCGATTCAATTTTTTCATCCACTTTCAGGTTTTCTGCCGGGTTTTGAATGATATAGAGTTCGGGCTTTTCCCCTGCATTCATGATGGCATAGAGATAACACTCATGCTTAAACCGCTTTGCCTTAAACCACTCGTTTTGTGTCAGGGCAACGCATCCCGATGCTGCCCGTGCTTTTACTTCAACATATCGTGTAATTCCATTTTTATCCGTAGAACGAATATCAAAACCTAAATTCTCGGCAGAAACGTCTTCTGGTGACCTTCCATTTTCCTTTTCATACGTCTTGGCTATTTCCATACCAATCCTTTCAACCTCAGCATCGCTCTGCATCCCTTTGTCAACCTTTATAGCAGGTTTTACCTTAATCATGCCTACAAAACGCGGCATACCCATGGTGAGGCTTTTTTCCCTCTGGATCTGTTCTTTAAGTTGCTTCGCAGCGCTTTCATAATCCGCTTTTCTCTCCTCTTTATTTCTGATCACAAGGTCAACATTTTCTCCCTGATTCTTCCGATCATACAAGGCAATCAACTCTCCATCAATCTTCACTACGAGATATTCCAGCGATTTGATGCCGTACTTTTGCTTAATTTCTGCCTGTCGGATGCGTTCCTCCATAAGTTTCTGCTTATACTCCTCAAGCTTTGCAATGGTTAATCCAGACACACTTTTCTTGAGGCCGTCAATATCAATAGTATTACACCCCCCCTTCGCCCCCCTTGATAGGGGGGATTAAATCGTTCCTTGATAAGGGGATTGTGTTGTGTTTTCCTTCGCTTTCCTTGACAGGGATGATTAAATCGTTTTTTCCTTCGTGCCCTTCGTGTTCTTCGTGGTTAAAACCTTTTTCGTTTTTATCATTTACCCCTTCTGCTAAATCCCATATTATGGCGGGAGAAATTGGTTTTATTTCAGTATCACAGACATAAAAACAAAAAAGCCTTTTTCTGGCAACAGTGCCCGTGCCATCCCTAATTTCGCCTTCATAAAAAAGGATATGCCCATCTATCTTCCCATCAGGACCGATAAATGTTGCACCATTGATAAAGGCATCCGACACATGATTTTCTATCAATACCATTACAGATTCAAAAAGCGAGTGACCAAATGAAACGAATAGAGAGGGTTGTCTTTATTTTTAATAGAACTTGCGACCATTTCATTTGTGGCAAAGAAACCAGGCTCCAGCAGGTCTAAAAAAAGTCTGAAATTTTCAGGATCGCCCTTATGAGGTGTTGCCGTCAGGAACAAGAGATGGTCTGAATTGTGTGAAAGTGCCTCGCCAAGTCTATAACGGCTGGTCTTTTCTGTCTTATCGCCATAACGGTAGGCGCTCATTTTATGGGCTTCATCAACAATGATTAAATCAAAGTGTGCTGCTGCAATAGAGGGCAGGATTTCTTCTCTCTTGGCAAAATCAATGGAAGTAATAATCTGATTCTCCCGTAGCCACACATTCTCTCCATAAAGTGCATCTAAATAGCCTCTATCAACTACAACAAATTTTTCCTCAAATTTCTCAGAAAGTTCCCTGCGCCATTGATCTTTGAGATGACCAGGTGTAACAATTAAGATTT
>JAUQXU010000310.1 GCA_030837935.1 Candidatus Brocadia sp. | reverse complement strand
CTGGAACCCGTATGTACCACGATCGTAATCCCATCCTGTTCAAGTCCCAACACGCGGGCAATTTCCTCGTTATACACTTCCGATACATAGCCAACCTCAACAAAATGATTGCCAGAACCCAAAGTTCCCAATTGTGCCCGTCCTCGTTCTAAGGCACGAACTGAAACCAGTTCCGGGTCTGCTCCTGGAATGCAACCCTTTTCTTCAATGTGCTCCAGGTCTTCTTTTGCACCATAACCTTCTGAGACTGCCCATCGTGCCCCGTTTTTGAGCACGTTTTTTTCGTCCTGCTGTGAAAGTTTTAAATCCTTGCGGTGCGACCCCACGCCCGACGGAATGTTGGTGAAGAGGGTATTTACGAGAGGTTCCAATTTGTTGATAATTTCTATACGGCTGAGCCCTGTTCTCAATAGCCTTACCCCACAGTTGATATCATACCCAACACCACCAGGGGAGACAACCCCTTCATCAATATCAAATGCAGCCACACCTCCAATGGGAAATCCATATCCCCAGTGGATATCAGGCATTCCCAATGAATGCCCAATTATCCCCGGAAGATAAGAGACATTGACCACCTGTTGCAGACTTTCATCCTTCTGAATTTCTTTCATCATGTGCTCGTCGGCATATACGATGCCATCCACCCGCATCTTGCCTTCCCTTGGGATACGCCAACGATAATCGTCTATCTTCTGAATTTTATATTTGTCATCTGCCATAAAACAAAACCCCTTTTCTGTGTATGTACATGTTCAGCCATCGGCGGTCGGCATTCAGCTGAACGAATAAACAATGTAAGGGTGAACGGCCGTTTGCCCTTACTGCTTACCTACAAATCAAATATAACCCGCGCCTTCCAATGGTGGTCTTCCTGAATGATGGATAAGTTATGGTAAGTAACTGCCTTCATCTCCGTTTTAATCACATGCTTATTCTCGGTAAATGCCTCACCCCGGACGACGGCATTGAGTTGATTATCCGTAATGTCTACAACATAAAAATTATTGAATAGGAGATTTTTTACGTCATGCAAGTACAATAATTCACTTAACCAATGAACGAGTAACTGTTCTTTATCTATCCCGGAAACGCTTATTTTATATTCGTACGTACCTTCTACCCTTGATAAATCGGTGATGATGTCAAATAATGCAAACGCTGCATGAGAGAATAATTCTTGTAATGAGCTACCAAATACATCTATCCCGATATCTGCAGTGTGGTCTATAAGTATATATTTGGTCATAAGTCATCCATCGTAAACGGCCAGCTATCAGCAGATAGCGTTGAGCTTTTGGACAATCGATATAAACGATTGCAGGACCATGCTCCTGCACGTACCTGTCGCCATCCCTTGATCGCTGAATGCTTGCAAAAATCAATACACTACGGCATGATAAAATCGTGCTCGGGGTGTCTGATAGTAAGCACTGGACAGGGAGCCTTGCGTACGACTTTTTCTGCCACACTACCCATAATTGCATGAGATAGCCCCGTCCTGCCATGCGTACCAAGTACAATTAAGTCAATCTTGCACTCCTTAGCAGCCTTAATGATCTCGGCAAACGGGACCCCCTGGATAATAATGGCCTCAACCGATATTTTGTTTTTCGTATCTTCATTTACGCACTTGAGTAGTCTCTCCCTTAACTTATTAATAGTCTCTTCGTCGATGATATTGACATTATAGAGATCCGGATCATTAATGTCGTAGACACGAATATCCAATACATGCATCAGATAGAGCTTTGCCTGGTATTTTTCAGCGAATTCGATTGCATATTTCAGGGCCATCTCGGAATAGACTGAGTAATCAATCGGACAGAGTATATTTTTTATGTTAACCATGTACCCCCCTCCTTTTTATTGTTTCAGAATAAGCACCGTATCTATGGCATCATCGACCTTTTGGATATAAACACATTGTATCTTGTCACGGATTTCCTTATCAACTTCTTCATAATCCTCCCTGTTTTTTAAGGGTAGCACAATTGTCTTCACCCCAGCCCTTATGGCTGCAAGCACCTTTTCTTTCACTCCACCAATGGGTAACACATTTCCCGTCAGTGTGATTTCCCCGGTAAGGGCTACTTCTCTCCTTGCCTGCCTGCCCGTTAATAGCGAAACCAATGCCATACACATCGTAATCCCTGCCGAAGGCCCGTCTTTCGGTATGGCACCGGAAGGAACGTGGATATGGATTTCGGAGGTATCATAAAAATTTTCATCTATACCAAGTCGTTTTGCATTACTTCGGACATAGCTGAGTGCGGCAATGGCTGATTCTTGCATGACGTCACCCAATTGTCCTGTAAGGGTTAATTCTTTTTCTCCTTTCATCCGGGATGCCTCTACAAAGATGATATCACCTCCTGTTTCTGTCCAGGCAAGGCCAGTGACCACTCCAATCCGATCTTCTTCGTCGGTAACCTGATAGAAAAATTTTCTTGGGCCAAGAAATTTCTCTATCGTCTCTGACCGTATTTCTTTTGTAACCTGTCCACCGGCAACTATCTCTTTGGCAACCTTTCTGCAGATCGATGCAATTTCACGCTCAAGGTTCCTCAGTCCTGCCTCTCTGGTGTATTCCCGAATGATCTTATAGAGAGATTGGTCCTGAAATATGATAGGATGATGTTCTAATCCATTTTCTTTAATTTGCTTCGGGATCAGAAATTGATGCGCTATCTTTAATTTCTCATCTTCGCTGTACCCGGGAAGATATATGACCTCCATCCGGTCTCTCAGTGCAGTATGAACGGTATCAAGAATATTGGCCGTTGTGATGAATAAAACGTTAGAAAGATCAAAAGCAACATCGAGGTAGTGGTCAACGAAACTAACGTTTTGCTCAGGGTCTAAGACTTCCAGCAAGGCAGAAGCAGGATCTCCCCTAAAATCAGCGCCAATTTTATCAATTTCATCTAACATGAATACCGGGTTACAGGATCCTGCACGACAAATTTCCTGCATGATACGTCCAGGCAATGCGCCTACATACGTACGTCTGTGTCCCCGAATCTCTGCTTCGTCACGGATACCCCCTAAAGAGATGCGAATAAACTTTCTGCCCAGAGTACGCGCAATTGATTTCCCTAATGAGGTTTTACCCGTTCCCGGAGGACCACAAAAACAGAGGATAGGGCCTTTCAGTTTTTCCTTTAATTTATGCACAGCCAGGAACTCAAGGATACGCGCCTTAACCTTTTCCAGGCCATAATGGTCTTCATCCAGAATCCGCGCTGCCTGACCGATTTCCAGATTGTCAATGGTCTTTTTGTTCCAGGGAATGTTAATGAGATAATCCAGATAGGTTCGGGAAACCGGATATTCAGCCGATGCCGGATTAATATCTCTCAACCTGTCTAATTCTTTAATAGCCACATCTTCTACCTCCTTGGGCATTGTTGCCTCTTTAATCTTTTCTTCCAGCTTATTGATTTCTTCCATATGGGGGTCTTCCTGTCCCAATTCCTTCTGGATAGCCCTTAACTGCTCCCTCAGGAAGTACTCCCGTTGGGTCTTTGACATCTCTTTCGCGACCTCTTCATCAATCTTTCCCCGAACCTCTTTCAACTGAACTTCTTTATTCAGATAGTGGAATACGACCCTTAATCGTTTCTGGGGGTCAATCATCTCCAAGAGTTTCTGTTTTTCATGAACAGGTAATTCCAGATAAATCGCCACCAAATCAGCCAATATCGATGGATTATTGATGGTATCAATCGTAGAAATAACGTCTTTAGGCAAGGTCTTTCCCAGCATAGCGCTCAGCTTAAAGAGTGTGATAACACTCTGTACAAGGACGTCGATCGTTTCAGATTTTTCTGTAAATTCTCGAACCTCTTCAATCCGGGCCTTACAATATGGTTCTGTTTGTACGTAATCTATGACCTTGATCCGCACCACTCCTTCTATAAGGGTTTTTACACTGTCTGAAGTAGATTCTAATACCCGAACGACCTTTGCTGCGGTTCCAAACTCATAAAAATCATCTGGTTTTGGTAAATCGACATCATACTTTAGCGCTACGATACCAATAAATTCATTTTTAGAAACGGCTTCGTTTACCGCTTTTACCAATCCTTCTCCCGTTAAGGATAACGGGAGAATCAAGTGCGGAAAAATTACATCGTCTTTCAGCGGAATAACGGTAATAATTTCTGGCAGAGTCCCGTAGTTCCGTTTATGAAAAGAAAAATTTGTTTTTTTCATCGTTTCAATTCAGGGTCAGGTCATTTTTTTCGAACGTGCCTTTTTTGCTACCTTCGCAGCATAGAGCGCCCTGCTTGCCTGCTCAATCAAATCGGTAATGTTGTTTGTCGTCGTGGTAAGGGAACTTGTCCCTACCGTTACCCTGAAATCGATACCAATATTTTTTTCTTCGTCCTTTACGGAACACTTTTCTACCGCATTTACCAGGAGACTTGATACCCTGTCCAATTCTCCATTGTCAATTTCTGGTAATATAATTAAGAACTCGTCGTCGTCAAACCGAGAAACCACATCAGATGATTTTATATGCTTTTGGAGACATTTTGAGAGTTCTGTGAGGATACGGTCTCCAATAAAATATCCATATCGGTGATCGATAGACTCAAGGTGGTCAATATCCATCAGAAGACATGATAATGCTTTATTTTGTGTCCGTGCCCGATTAAACTCATTCTGCAGGATTACGAGTGAATATCGCTTGTTATAGACATTGGTTAAACTATCCCGCACGGCATGATGATTGACCATATCGTTTAATTGGTGTATCCTGGCATTTAAGCTTTGCAGATTCTTCTCGTTTATTTTCTTTTCGTCAAAATTAATTAAAATGCCATTATAGTGTGTTACATTACCCCATTCGTTCTTGACGGCCTTTAGATAATCAGAGACCCAAACATACGCCCCATCCTTTTTCAATAACCGATATTCTATTTTTGCCTCACTTCCATCCTGCAACTTTTGGATTTGTTTCAATACCTTTTCTTCGTCATCGGGGTGCACCAACTGGAGTAACAAATTTCGTGTTTTGTAAATTTCTTCTGGTTTGTATCCTATCAGCCTTTCTATCCCATCGCTGATATACTTCACCGAACCATCAAACATGGAGATATAGACGATCTCCGGAAGGACGTTCATCACACTGTGAAATAAACCTTCAGAAATAGTATTCGATCCCTTCCCGGTTGATTTGTCATGTTCTTCATTATTAACCAGAAACTGTAAGGTACAACAAAAAGCCAGAATTATCAGGCCGAAAGCAAGTCCATTCAGTTTAAAAATGTTTATCATGGAGCAATTCATAGCAATCAAAACCCCAATAGCGCAATATTTATATTTGCTGATAAATGTTTTTAACGTCATTTTTTCTCCCAAAGATACTCTGAAAACCCCTATTTCCCCTGGAAAGGGTCTATTCAAGAGGCTTGTTACACAAGCGTACTTTTCCCATTGGCCTTATGAAGTTCATCCAGAAGTTTTTTCAATTCTTCACCCTCAATAACCTCTTGTTCCATAAGAGTTTTTGCCATCCCTCTCAAGATTTCCTTTTTATCAGTCAATAATGCTTTTACGCGATGGAACGATTCGTCCATAATCTTCTTAATCTCTAAATCTATTTCTCGCGCCGTTTCCTCGCTGTATTCCTTACTCGATGCGAATCCTCCGCCCAAAAAAAGCGGCCTGTCGCCTTGCTCGAAGGTTACTAAACCCATCTTGTCACTCATGCCGTATTCCTTGACCATCAGCTTAGCGATCTCCGTGGCCTTTTCTAAATCATTCTGGGCACCCGTCGATATTTCATTAAAAATAATTTCCTCTGCAACACGCCCCCCGACTAATATGGCCACCCGATCCAGGAGCTCTGTCCTGGTCATAAGATATCGGTCTTCCGTAGGTTTTTGTAAGGTATATCCCAGAGCCCCAATTCCGCGCGGGATCATCGAAATTTTTCGAACCGGATCTGCATACGGCATAGAACACGCCACCAACGCATGACCCGATTCGTGATAAGCAACGATCTCCTTCTCCTTCATATTCATCAAACGCTTTTTCTTCTCCAGGCCTGCCATAATGCGGTCAATTGCCTCTTCAAACTCTGGCATGCCTACAGCCTTTTTATTCCTCCTTGCTGCAAGCAAAGCTGCTTCGTTCACGAGATTGGCAAGATCTGCGCCGACAAATCCTGGGGTCATCGCTGCAACCGAATGTAAATTAATCTCCTTTTCCAATTTCACATCTTTTACGTGTACTTTCAGTATTGCTTCACGGCCATGAAGATCGGGCCGGTCAACAACCACCTGACGATCAAATCTTCCGGGCCTCAACAGTGCAGAGTCTAACATCTCAGGACGGTTGGTAGCACCCATAATAATTACCCCCTTGTTGGAATCAAAGCCATCCATTTCTACCAGCAATTGGTTTAGGGTCTGCTCGCGCTCATCGTGTCCGCCCATAGGATTTGCGCCACGGGCCTTGCCAAGGGCGTCAAGTTCGTCAATAAAGATAATACACGGCGCTTTCTGGTCTGCCTGATTAAACAAATCCCTTACCCGTGCAGCACCCACCCCAACAAACATCTCGACAAACTCTGAGCCACTCATATTAAAAAATGGCACTCCGGCCTCACCCGCCACCGCTTTTGCCAGAAGGGTTTTCCCTGTTCCAGGGGCGCCGACAAGTAAAACGCCTTTGGGTATTTTTCCACCCAGGGCGCGAAATTTCTCAGGCGTCTTCAAAAACTCTATAATTTCTTGCAGTTCCTCCTTTGCCTCATCGATTCCCGCCACGTCGTCAAAGGTTACATTCAGGTCTTCTTGTGCATAGAGACGACCTTTGCTTTTACCAAAGGTCATAATACTGCTGGCAGGACCGAATCGGTTAAAGACAAAACGCCAGATCACGAACAGGATTAACAAGGGTATTATCCAGGAGAAAAAAAACGTCCTGAACCACGGACTTTCGTAATGCCCTGCGTACCTGACACCCATTGATTCCAGGTCTTTTACCAGGTCTGGATCATCCACACGGGCCGTAATAAAGATCGCATTTTTTGTTGTACCACGTTCTATCTCCCGCAGTTTACCGCGGATCATAGTATGGGTAATATGGCATTCCAAGACATTTCCTTCCTTGACCAATTTTTTAAAATCACTGTAAGTAATATCCCTCACTCCCGGATTCATCAAATACATCTGCAGGAGTATAAAAAATCCGAAGGCAATAATAATATGCCAAACTGAAAATTTCTTTGGCATTTTAATCTGTATTTTTTTGAAATCCTTGAACATAAAAACTCCTTAGATTGAAATCATATCATTAAATATTTAGAGATAATATCGAATTCTCCCCGTTTGGCGCAGAAAACCGCATCTTGTTCCATGACCGATCTCTTTCAGATATCGTCCATGAAATGGGTCTAAAAAACCTTTGTATAGAGAATCTCGATAATTAGGTAAAGGTTATTTTAGCAGAAAGAGCTAAAACACTCAAAAGAACTTTATAACCATTCCAGCACATATCGTACCTTCCTTAAAATAAACGTGAAATATTTAAAGGAATCACGTGTGTTTTGTGCAAATAATTGTTGTAAAAAAACAGCGTATTTCCCCTAGGGTGGTTTTATGCTTGCGAGTCGAGCTGTACATATTAAAACCAGAACATCATACATCATAAGTTACATCTTAGACAGTGGAAAAACTAAATTTTACTGTTTCATCTAAACTTCATAACTCAATCGTCAGCGTCAGTCGAGAACATACCTGACATTTCCTCTCTGGTCATACCTGAACCGGCTGTCCGAGAATGCACTTACGCGGCTGGCACTATACTATATATTGACAATGTATTTCTGGATAAACAATATATGGTATACATCGGTTGGGTCAACTTCATTCTCGGACAGCCTGTGAAGCAATGTTTTGCAGTATGAGAGCCACAGATATTCTTGTACCCTTAATGATAGGCTTGCCATTAAGAATTTTGGGGTCGCATACAATAAGACCTCTCTGATGTATAGCCATATGTTCCTCCTAAAAAATTTTTACGGTGTAAATTTACCGGAAATATTACTTGTAATCTTGTAACCAGATTAATTTATTTTTTACAAGTTCTCCAGTATCGGAGGATAGGAATTTAAGGGTTCGTCTCAGAAGTTCGCTAAAAGGGATCTGATCTGAAACAATAATACCGAAGTGTCTCTTTCCCGACTCTGCATATGATTTGGATAGAACAACGTAGTCTTTAATGTTGTGAGTCAATATAGCCATTTTGTGCTTTACGGCATAGGCAAGTTGCTCACTATCGCTTTTACCATTTCTACCAACTTCAAGAACATGAGAAACAGTATAACCTCTATTGCGTAATACTTCTGCCAACAATACTCTCACATCCTCATCAAGATATAACGATATATCAGACATTTGATGTCATTTTTCCCTTAAATCAGACTCTTTAACAGATAGTTCTTTATCTATTTCCTTCTTATTTTCGTAATAATAGGAAAGGGCGTCATAGATTTGTGGGAGTGTAAGGTGTGGAAACTCTTTGACGAGTTCTTCAGGCGTCATACCTTGTTTCAGTACATAAAAAACGACAGAACGCACAGGAAATTTGGTGCCAATAATTACGGGGCTTCCACCACAATGGGTCTTACGAGAAACAATATAAGGATGCTTGGTTTGAGTTTTTGCTTTTTGTGCTACAGGCATAATAAGTCTCCTTTAGTATTTAGAAAGAATTCTCTACGAACATAAGATACAAGTTTTTGCAAACTAATTGGGAGAAGAACCCTATAATCATTAACCAAAAATTACTTTCTCCAATTATATTTCAAGTTCCCACGAGAACACCGTACGGCATTTCCAACAGCGTCATAATGTTTTTTGAAATAAGATTGTCACAAAAACATTTTTTTCAATGTCGTCTTTAGATTCAGTATTTCTAAGGGATCTAATGTACCCAATTGTTTAATTACGTATCTTTTTTCTATAGTTGCCAGTTTAGCAAGTCTGATATACGATTCTCCAAGAAGACCGCATTTTTTCCATTGAAGGATTTTGTAATCTGTTTCTGTGGTGTATTCCTGCGTAGTTACCCTTGCCACAAGCACATCTTGATCGCCAGAATCGTAAAGAACTATTGCAGGCCTTTTTGAGACATCCTGCAAATCAGTATGAGGAAATCCAACAAGAAGAATATTCCCAAAGTTATAACTCATCATAAATAGAATCTTTCTCTGAATAACCTTTCAGAAACTGTGATATGGCAAAGTTATTCCAATCTGTTTCTTCATCTTCAAGTAAAAGCATAACTCTTACCTTTGAGTCTGGCTTCAGTTTTTCTTTTAAGCTTTCGGGAACTGACAAATGACCGTCTGACAAAACCTCTGCGTAGTATTCATAAGCTTTCATTAGTTTGCCTCCATAATCTTTTTTAGGTTTTTAATTTTACATTGTCCAACGTCCAACTAAGCATCTTTAACTTCCACTCCCATACCTCAGCAATAATCCGTTCAATCCACTTTTCGCCTCTTGCTGCAAGTGCGACACGTCTTCCAATGTTGTCGTACATGCGATGGAATATTGCAAAATAAGTGACACTATTTATCGGTCATTATTTACCATTTGCCATAGCATTACTCAACGCTACATCAAGTTCCGAGCGGAACCCGACAAGGTCATTATTCTGTAATTTCTGGAAATACTTGTTGTAATCTTTGGGGGTCAAAAAATTGAACTGGTAATAGATAGTGAGTTTCTCATGTTCCAGCCATTTATTGAGACGCTCAAAATGAGCAAGCGCAGATTTATTCTTCTTGATATTCTCAGGAGAAGGGTCTGCTATCTCTTCATCGCCTTTGATTTCAACGACAAAAACCATGTCTGCTTTCTTTATAAAAAAATCTGGGCTAAATTCTCCTTGCTTTGTATGTTCACCTTTCTTCCATGTGTAATCTATTTTATAAAACTTCTGAGGCGTATTTTTAATATAAGCATCTATTGATTGGGCATTCTCTCTTTCACAAAGCAGCCGAACGAACTTGCGTTCAGGCTTGGCATCTGCAATAACCAGATTCAGAGGCGTCTTAAAATCATGTGAGTTCTCTATGGCTTTACGACCGCCCCAGAAATCGCCATCAGGGTCTAAGACCTCTCTAAAAAATTCGATCTGATCATCTGGAACAGTGGCTTCGCAATCAGGTCCAAAGAAAATAGTCTTATCTCCTCTCCTGAGTTCTGCCGCACTGCAACTTTCGGAATGACGCTCTTTTGTGTTTATGGTAATAAGAGCCTTTGGATTTGGTTTATAAATAGCCCGTTTTGCCTTTTTCCGTTTCAGTGTACCAAGCGACTGTAAGAATTTTTGCTTATTAGCTTCAGTGATTCGTCCTGTTTTAATCTTTGCCTGTTTTAAGGATTCCTTGACTATTTGCTCTAAACGCTCTAAAGGGAACTTCTTTGTATAGTTGGTCCTGTCATGGGGGTCTTCAGCATCCTTTGATTCTTCATCAATGGCTTGTAGTCCTCTGTACATCCGCTCTGCAACTTCTTCAATACTGTAAGTCTTATGCTCAATACGGGTTTTGAATTTATTATGCTCTCCAGACACAGCCCGTTCGAAATCAATGGTAACATCCTCGGCCTCTACCTGAGTGGGCAAATCCACAAAGCCATCTTTCAGTAAACGGTATTCTCCCTTTTTTGTGTATTCACTTGGGACTCCATCACGATCGTAATTGAGATTATGAATATCAAAATGATACGGGGAAGATGCTATTACATCAGAAGATAAGCGGCGCTCTATTTCCAGGATTTCATTAACCAGATGCCTTATCCTGCCGGACCATGCATCATGATTAAAAACCGTTACTATCGGCTGTTCACCTTTCCAGCAGTCGGGAACTCTGAGACCCCGGCCAAGCACCTGAGCTACAAGGAGTTTGCTGTTAAATGCCCTTTTCTCATGAGGCACGATCAAAAAGACATTCTTTACATCCCACCCCTCGCTGAGCATAGATACAGAAGCAATCCATTCAACCTTGCTTGCAGGGTTATCAACAACCCTTAGCCTTGCAACATTCGGCTGGTGCTCTTTGGCAGAGGTTACTGCCAATACTTTATCCTCGGCGTCTTCAGGCGAAATCCCTTCCCAATCTTGCAAGAATCCTTGTAGTTCCTCGGCAACCCGCTTACAATCTGAGATTCCTTTTGTCACTATAATGGAGAGCGGCTTAATGCCATGTTTTTTTAATTTCCTTTTCCAAT
>JAUQXU010000309.1 GCA_030837935.1 Candidatus Brocadia sp. | reverse complement strand
TGAGTCTATGGTTCATGGGAGTTTCATCCGTCAAATTAATAGAATTCAAGAGCAACCTCTGTTTTTCCCTTGCATAGGGATTTGTTTCAACAATGATATAATGAAGATTATCATAAAATCTCGGACACTCCTTCTTTATACATTGAATAACGTCATGACACAACCACCCCCTGTTTGCACCCATCTCCACAACCGTGAACGCCCCTTCTCCCATAATCCTCCACATCTCTTCCAGTTGTTTTGCAATGAGTTCACCAAACATCCTGTGAACAGTCGGACTTGTATAATAATCCCCAAACTTCCCTGTGTGTTCTTTGTTTGAATTATAATAACCGTATTGTGGATGATAGAGCACCGTTTGCATAAACTCCGCAAAGGTAATCTTTCCTTTTTTATTTATATTTTTTATGACCAAATCTCTAAGTAACTGCATAAAGTGTATATCTTATACGAATTAATGAATTGTCATTTTATCAACTTCCCTACTTTATGGATGCAATATCCACCTTCTAATAGCACAAGGATTTGCATCATTTTGTGCCCGTGAATACTCTGACCTCTTCACCTTCAAATTGTCTTGCCGCAAAATTGATAAAAGTTTCACAAATAGGAACTCACAAACCGACCTCGACATAATTATATCCAAAGAAATTTCTCCTTTCTACTTCTTTATTCTCTTATCTATCGGATTTTACAAAATTTATAGCTTTTATAAATTCAGATTTTCCGGGAAAGATGGTTATTCCAAAAACTCTTTGACAGTATAAGGGATTTAAGCTATAAATTCGCCAGCTTTAACACGGCGTCTTTTAAAAGATGGGCACTATTTATTATAGATAGGCCTAAGATGGATTTGAGATACATACAGGAGTTGTTGTGACATAAAAATAGCACAACAACTAAAATTTATACTCATGTTAGTACAAAAAGCTTAGGCAAAATTAAAAGTCCACCGAACAATCTAAATCTGAAGTAAAGAGGTTGATGGGTAACGAAATTTGTCAAAAAAAGGGAAATTGTGGACTTTCAGCCAAAGGTGGTATATCCGAAAATGCTTCGGATATACCGTCAATTTGGAAGTATAAACGAACTTGTTCGTTTATGAACAAGTTGAACGATGTTAGGCGCAATGGCAACTCATTAAGGTATAGAAATGGATAGATATCCTCAAGTTTCGGATGGACGTGGAAGTCTGCGAGATATTCAAGTTCTAGTGAACCGATTCCCGGACTTTTTTACGAGAAAGATTAAAGAACACATCAGGATAAAGTCGGACAGAATAGATTGGGTTTCCCCATTGAAAGACGATGAGTATTCAGAATATCGAGATAACGGATTTATCGCAAAATTGGGTGTTCAAAATCTGAAAACTTCATTAAATGATTTCTGGCCTAAAAGAGGCCCTCAATGGGACGCTCTTGGTAGAGGAAGGGAAAATGAAGTTTTTCTTGTGGAGGCTAAAGCTAATATAGAGGAAATCATTTCTCCGGAAACTAAGGCAACGGGGAAAGCTCTTGAGCTGATAAAAAAGTCTCTCGATGCCGCCAAAAAATACCTCAAAATGAATAATAAAGCTGATTGGAGTGGCACGTTTTATCAATATACTAACCGGTTGGCACATCTGTATTTTTTAAGGACACTGAATAACTTACCTGCTTATTTAGTCTTTGTATATTTCACTGGAGACGATAGCGTGTCGGGACCAAAAAGCATTAAGGAATGGAATGCGGCACTGACGGTAATGAAAAGGTATCTCGGTGCGAGTGCGCACAAGTTATCAAAATACATAGCCGAAGTATTTATTGACGTAAAACAAATAGGATTATAAGGAGAGTGGCCACTAAACCTAACATGGCACAAAAGACTGTCTTTTAAACCCACTCGGGCTTCTTTTATACCAGAAACGTTATCAGCAATTGAACGCTGAAGATGATAAGATAAAACAATCATGAAGAAAATCCGCATATATGTAGACACGTAATTTATATAAAATAAAAGCGAAACACTAAACACGGTTAATCAACTCTTGAATATATCCTTTTAAACCCTCCATGCCTGCATAACGTACACCTAATGCCTTAGATTGAGTGTTATCAATAGTATGGATAGGTTGCTTGGGGGTACCACAGATGATGGATCTGGAACCACAAAGTTCTCTTGCTATACCTGCTACGGTCATATTATCTACATAAAAATCTACCAGGTTATAAATCTTTCCTGAGGCCTCTTTATTGCCAATCGCCAAATCTACGGCCTGGGCCACATCTTCCACATGCACAACCTTCCCGCCTCCTGAAACCTCTACATTTATTCCGTGTTTAATGTCTTTTACGATATTATACCAGGCAGAATGGGCCAGATGTGGGTTTATACCATAGATACCTACGGGCCGGAAGATGGCTGTATCAAAGGACTTTGACATAAAATATGCATGACAAAATGCCTCTATTGATGCCTTATAAGCGCCATAATTTGAATCGGGTATGAGGGGATGTAATTCATCCAGTTTGATATGCGGAAAAATGTGCCCATATACCGCACAGGAGCTAATAAAGATGAATTGTTTGATACCTGCTTGCTTCGAGGCGTCCAATAATTCTATACTTCCTAAGAGATTGGCCTCCACAAACCGTTTAATGTCCTTATTGGCTGCTTCATGAAAAGTAGCACCATCCCTTTCATTGGCCATGTGGATGACCACATCCGCGCCTTGCACAAACTTCTTCAAGGTCTCTTTATCGGTCATATCGCCCTGTATAAAGGTGATCTTTTTCTGATAATCCTGAAGATGTAAGGTGTTGCTGGTGTTCCGTATAAGGGCCTGGATTTGGACATCCCGCTCAAAGAGTTTTTTTGCTATATAATGACCCAAAAAACCAGTCAGACCCGTTATGGCAATTTTCATGTTTTATCTCTCCAAATAAAAAAGCCACGAAGACGCAAAGGCACAAAGAAATACTATAGTAAACAGTTTACAGTGTGGCTTAAGGCCGGCTGTTAACTGTCTACGCTCCTATCTTTTCCTTTGCGCCTTTGTGACTGTGGCTGAATAGTACATAAAAAGTTATCCTGTTTTCTACGGAAAATGCTGAAGCAAAGTGGATAACCTTGTGTTTTAAAAAAATGGTGGAGACGAGGGGAATCGAACCCCCGACCTTCTCGTTGCGAACGAGACGCTCTCCCGGACTGAGCTACGTCCCCACATAAACATAAATATTATATATTCCATGTTCCAGATTGCAAAGCAATTTTGCATACAAGTTCAGATCAAGTTATAAGGGTGGATTATGGTGTTGGTTTTTACGCCGAATCCACCAATACTATTTCCAGAAAAGGTGGATTCGCTCTCGCTAAATCCACCCTACCGCAAAACCTCATGAATAAAATGAAAATTCCTATACAATTAAATTATAGCTACATGGTTTTCGGCTATGATGCCCGTTCGTTCACCGTACTCTTGGGTTAATGGGGTTTCTTGTGTTTCTAAAATTGCTTTTCGGGTTGACATACCCAAAGACCTCTGCTAATCTAATTCACACATATGATATACTTTTCATTAGCAATCGGTCTTGTCCTGGTCACTTTCCTCAGTTTTGCGACTTTTGGGTTGTGGACAAAGCATGCCAACACCAAGATAATCCAGGGATTTCTCTTCCCCGGTACCATCGTCCACGAACTCAGCCATGCCTTGTTGTGTCTTATTACAGGAACAACTATTAAAGAACTAAATCTATTCACATCCAATAGTACGGGAATTAAATACGATAAACCAAAGATTCCCTTTCTCTTTGACTTCATCATTACTGCAGCACCTATTTTCGGCTGCGCCTTTTTCATTGCTTTTATCTCAAAGATGCTCTCTAGCCCCATGCATCTCAGCAATACATTTCCCAAAGAAATCGATTTTACATTCAAGGGATTTTTCGATTTAATACAGCATCTGCTTGATACCGTATGGGTCACTTTGAATTCCTTCAAGAACCAATTCGATATAGAAAATATCCACCACATCTTCTTTGTGTTGGCACTCATTATTTTTACAATTTCCATGGCACCTCACAAGCAGGACATCAAGCACCTTGTCCTTGGATTTAGTATTATTTCACTCATTTTCTTCTTCCTTGAGAAAGCTGGTATACATTTATTAAAATACAGAGGGTGGAGTTTTTTTCTAAAAGAATTGTGGGCAGTCACTACCCTTACAATCTCTGTGCTTGCAACCCTGCTTTTTATTACTTTAACGATAATGGGTCTTATCAAAGGATACAGGTTGACGTTTGGACACAAAGGCTCTAATAAATAATCAGGAAATAATTTATTTCGGCAGCTTTTCTACATCGATAGGCCACGTGTACGTCGCAAAAAACGCTAAAGGGGTTTGCCGTATTTCATTTCCCCATACCGGTAAAGAGGATTTTCCTCACCCTTTTCCCTGTTTGAAACATGCAGGGAAAAGTCTAAAAGGCACGTTTACAGAAATCAAAAGAGACGATTTGCTTCTAAAATCTGAAATAGATGTTTTAAAAGAATATTTTAGAGGCAAACAGGTACACTTCAATTTCCCTTTAGACTTAGACTGGGGAACCCCGTTTCAAAAAAAGGTATGGGCAAAATTGATGGAGATCCCTTATGGGGAATGCCGGTCATATAAGTGGGTTGCAGAACAGATTGGACATCCTCTGGCCGCAAGGGCCGTGGGTATGGCAAATAATAAAAATCCTTTACCTCCTGTTATCCCCTGCCACAGAGTCATTGGTTCTGATGGTTCACTAACTGGATATGCCTTTGGAATTCATGTCAAAAAACAGTTATTGGAAATGGAATACCATGCCGTTAATGACCGTGGTTTTTTGTAAGCAGTCGGCGTTCAGCCATGAGCGATGAGGGGTTTTACGCTGAACCGTAGGACGAACGGTCTTTTGCTCCTCCATCTACGGAAATACCAGGATAGTGTTCCTTTAGTGGATCTTTGTCCCGTATTATGCGTTTTTGCCTTTGAATGTCTGTCCGTAAATACTTTGGCAGATTAAACAGGGAGTGATGGGTAATACTATCATAAAAACGAAGATTGCCGGTGATCCTTGCATTGATCCTTGCATCAATTTCTTCACCAGGAATATCAAGATTAGACGGGTTATGCGTTGCCATAGAAAATCCCCACGGTAATGCATAAGAAGGAATATAGGTAACGTAAGGGAATACATGGGGAAAGACTTTATTTAACGTATTACAGATACTCGTGAATACATCATTCTCAGAAATGGAGGCAGCGCCAGACTGTACGATGACTATTCCATCCTTTTTCAATCTTTCTGCAATAATCTGATATAACTCCATCGTAAAAAGCATGTATGATGGGCCACCCTCTAACGGGTCATTTACATCTACAATAATCACATCAAAGCGATCTTGTATCCGTTCCAGATATTTTCTCCCGTCCTCAATAACAAGTTTCACACGACTGTCGTCGAATGCGCCGGCGTGAAATGACGGTAAAAACTTTTTAGAACACGCGATCATTTCCCCGTCAATGTCAACCATAACGGCCTTTTTTACCGTCTGATAACGAAGCGCCTCGCGCAACGTAGCCCCTTCTCCACCACCTAAAATAAGTACGCTTTCAGCGCCCGGATGCAAGATAAGGGAGGGATGCACGAGCGCCTCATGGTAAATAAATTCATCCATCTCTGCAGACTGAAACTCGTTATCAAGGATAAGACATCTTCCGTAATTATAAGTATTAACGACTATGATTTTTTGAGTCTTTGACTGTACCTGGCATACGACATCCCTGAAGGCATGCTTGTGGACCTCGTAGTTGTTAAAATAATCGTCTATCCAGCTTATCGGTGTTTTTTCCATAAAGAGCTCCCGGTGTTTCTACAAATAAATTGAAGATTGGGAATCCATGGTATGTTCATTCATTTCCGGCGGTTTGTCTGCCCGTATTTTTTTAGATAAGAAATCTCCTCTCTTCAATTCTAACAAGGAAATTTCTTCTGCATGAAATGCTTGTGCTATAAAAGAAGCGGCATCCTGCGGGTTAATGGTATTGTCACAGATGAATATGTCAACTGCGGCATATGCATATTCAGGCCAGGTATGCACCGAGATATGCGATTCTGCAAGAATAGCAACACCGGTAACCCCATAGGGGCTAAATCTATGGCATACTACGTTCACCAAGGTTGCCTTTATAGACTCGGTAGCCTTAATTAAAATCCCTTTTACAACATCAACATTGTCAATAATATCCTTACAACAACCCCACGTTTCCAGAATGAGATGTCTGCCTAAAGTGTCCAATATGTAGTCCTACCAGGGTAAATTGTGTAAAAAAACAACGTTTCGATTATTTATAGTATTCCTGTATAAAAACTTCTTTTTTGTAAATTATTTACCTCCCCTTTATCCCCTCCTTGCGAAGGAAGGGAAATGGGGTGGTTTATTTTGGTTGCGGCTGCGTTGCGATATAAAATAAACAAAAATTTTAAAACAAATTGTCGTAAGGAAAGACAAAGGTATTATGGCCATAAAACGAAGTGTGAATTTTAGAATGAATGATTAGACTTGTCAAGAATGAATACTATCGTGG
>JAUQXU010000308.1 GCA_030837935.1 Candidatus Brocadia sp. | reverse complement strand
AAATAATTCTCATAATTCTAACAAGCGGGGTCATATTCTCCCTGTCTCTGCCAGTTAATAAAAAACGAATATGATAAAACCAAAATTTTTTGATTCTCGCATTACTAATAATTACGGTATCATCTGAAGAGCAGGTCACTGTTGAATTGCGCTAACCGACACCATATGGCTTTAAGCTTGTAAACATTTGGAATGTTGCACTCATATTTTCGAATATTCAAAAGCACCAGCTCGTAAAGATAGCATAACATTCGTCGCCATGTCAAACCAGCCTTCACCACTCCTCCGGGTGTGAAGGCTGAATCGGCGGTGAACAAAAAAATTGTAATTGATGGAATTCACTAAATATTAAATGTTTTCATCAAAACAGTATGAATTTTTTAATTGGTTTCTTTCTAAACTTATTGCCAAATTAAGGCAAATAGCTGAAATTAATTAACTTGGTCATCTAAAATTTATAAATGGAGGAAACCAAAATGTCACATTCATCCAAAATACTGGCAGCGTTATTTATGATTCTTGTTTTTGCATGCACACTCATGGCACAAAACCAGGTAGGACTAAGGCTCAAGCAGCCCCCGCCAAATCAATTGGGTGTGGCTGATATGTGGAATCTTGAACTGAACAATACTTCTGGTGCAGATATGAAAATTTACGTTACCGGTACTGCTATTGAAGAAAAAGACGGATTGATAATTGAAGGTAAATCAAAAGTATTTACTATAAAACCCGGCAAGAGCACCTACAAATACAATGATTTCTCTAATGCTGAGATTAAATACACAGGCGGAAAGTATAAAGAGGTTATTACCCGTACAGGAAACGCACCGGAAGGTAATTATACAATTTGCGTAACAGCTTTTAATGAATCTGGCGAAACTGTTGGTATGGAAAACTGCATCACGCAAACTGTAATTCAAATGGGAAGCATTTCACTTTTAACGCCGGGCGATGGAGAAGAGATAGATCCGCAGATGCCGATAATATTCACCTGGACCCCTTTGCCAAAAGGCGGACCTTATTCATTAAGAATAGTTGAACTAAAGGGAGATCAGACACCTGATGTTGCGATGAAACAGAACAGGGCAATACTTGAAGTAAATGATATTAGAACTACTTCAACCCATGTTGCTCCTTCACAAACTAAAGTTATCATGATGGGTATGAAGTATGCATGGCAGGTTTCAAGCGGCGATGTGGCGAGTGAAGTTATTAATTTTAAGATAAGAAAGAGTTACGAAAAAATATCACTCATATCGCCAAAAAATGGAACTGAATTAGACGCTATGCAGCCTGTTACATTTTCATGGAATCCTGCAGTGCCGAAATCAGAAGAAAAGGTTATATATAGATTAAGAGTTTGGCAGCTTATGGAGGGGCAAAACAGCTCCTCGGCAATGAAAGAAAATCAGCCAATTGTAACAAAGGATGTTGAAGATATCACGGAAATCACTGTTGCAAGTATTATAACAGGTCCCTGTAAGCCTCCGTATCTTTGTGATTTTATTTGGGCAGTAGAATCGATCAGTAAGGATGGTACGAATTCAACCCAAAGTGGACCTTTCACTTTCACTGGTCATGCAAGCCGGCTAACGCTTGAACTGCCTCTGAACGGGGACAAATTAGACGCGCAAAAGGAAATAACCTTCAAATGGAAAGATGCCGAAGCTGATCCAAATAAACGTGTTACATACCGGCTGCGGGTATGGCAGCTTATGCAGGGACAAACCGGCTCGCAGGCAATGAAAGAAAATCAACCAGTAGCTACAAAAGATGTTGAGGATGCTACGGATATAACAATTTCCGGTATATACACGGGCCCGTGTAAACCACCTTACCTTTGTGATTTTATTTGGGGAGTAGCAGTGGTATCAAATGAAGGATTTAATAATCCACAGACGGAAACTAATAGGTTTAAAATTATTGCCAAGGATACATCTGATGAAGGACCGCCCCTGATTGCAATTGGTATCAAAATAACGTTTGGCAAAAAGAAAGAGGCTTGCAAGAATAAAGGAATTTGTGATGTAGAAATAACATTTTCCTGGGAAACATTTAAGCCTGAAGATAACACAGGAAGAGGTGAAATAACTGCTATTGACGGTAACACTATTGAAATAAAAATTAATAAAACAACAGGCTTAACTTCTGCAGGCTATGAAAAATATTTCTCTAACGGATTTTTTGATTTGGAAGAAGACTACGTTTTTGGCAACGACATAAAGGAAATGCTGAAAATGAAGGATGTTGTTAACGTGAAAGCCGGAAGATATGAAGTGAAAGAAAATGATGGATTTCTGACTATGAGATTTTCTTCCGAAGGATCCACGCCTTCTGCAATGGTAGCCATGAAGATGGGCAGACCGCAAACAATTGGCAACTGCAAAGAAACAGGCTGCTGCCACAATGAAATTTATGAATTCAAAGATGGCAGTAATTTAATGGAACGTGAGATCAAGATGAAGCTTTCATTTGAAGGCGATTTGCTAAGAGGGGAATTTATGAGCGAGCTCCCCGAAAAAGGAAATGAATGTCCTATTTCAGAAAACATTGTGCTTGACAAAAACACAAGTGCAAAGCTGGGATTTGAAAGTATAACTATCAGCCCCGATAATTACAAAATAGATTATTCAGGCAATAATCTGGGTGTATTATATCTAAAGGTTAAAGAAAA
>JAUQXU010000307.1 GCA_030837935.1 Candidatus Brocadia sp. | reverse complement strand
GTGTAAAAGAACCGTATTTTCAGCAAAAACCCAACCTCAAATTTTAAAATGATCTCTTGGTAAGGAAAAAATCGCCCTCGCACTTTTACAAAAAGTGCGTTTTCGTTCAGACACTAAGTATGAGGACAGACTTGTGTCATTGCCGCGCTTATAAGTTTAACAGATGTGAGTGATTGTAATGGAAGAATTTTTTACGAGAGATTTTTAAACTTTTTCCTGACCTCGTCCATCTTTCCACAGGTCATCTTTCCCTCAGGGCACTTGTCATTCACGCAGCCCGGTCCTGCATCTGAAAAGATATGAGGGGAAATTTGTTTGACTTGCCGGAGCATTTCTGTGGCCATGTTCCTTATCTCCCACTGTGCACGGTTACAGCAGCGCACCCGAAAGAAGTGCAGCAGTTCACGGGCGTTCATGGTAATAATAATCTTTGTTTCCGCGGCATTGGGTAATAAAAAACGGGCATCTTCAAAGGTGCCTTCTCCGTGGTTTTCAAGTGCCTCTACAAGCTCGTCATACCATTTTTGAATGGTAGTCATCTTTTCAATAAACCACTGCCTTTTCCCTATTTCCTCTACACGAGATGGAATAATAAAATTGAATCCTCCTCCTTTTTTACTCTGTTGTCCAACGTATCGTTGACTCTGCTGGGAATAAGAGGCCAAACGATGTCTTACTATTTGATGAGAACAGGCGCGGGAGATACCTTCTATGCCAAAGGTAAAGGTAACGTGTTCAATAGGTGAGAGGTGTCGCATATCGGTTAATTTTTCAATAAAGCTTGCCTGGTTCTTGCTTTCGATCTGTTTCTTCAGCTCATCAACAGAAGCGGGGCTATAGCATAATTTAGCTGCCTGAGCTACTATTTCTTCAGGGTTCGGGGTGTGTCGTAATAGTATTACCTTTAATTTGGATTCTGGCATATGTTTATAAATGACGGAATTAACGATAGCTAAAATTCAATACCCTTTTGGGCCTTGATTCCACTTTTGTAATGGTGTTTTATTTCGCGCATTTCAGTCACCATATCTGCCAGTTCAATAATCTTACCATGGGCATTACGTCCTGTAAGGATTAAGGTAAGTCTTTTTGGCCTCTGCTTTACTACTGAAATTACTTCCTCAACGTTTAAAAGTCCGTGGTCGATCATGTTGTTGATTTCATCGAGTATGATGATGTCATATAAATCAGAGAAGATTTCTTGTTTTGCATAATCCCAGGATACTCGAGCGTTTTCTATGGTTGCCTCAGAATGTTCCTCTTGCCGTGTTTTGATAAATCCCTGCCCTAGCTGGGTGATTTTGAAATTGGGTTCCAGTCGTTGTATTGCAGAGAGTTCTCCCGTATGCCACGGCCCTTTGAAAAACTGGAGCATAAGCACCTTCATGCCATGCCCGACTGCCCTAAGGCCAAGGCCTAATGCGGCGGTGGTCTTGCCCTTTCCGTCGCCTGTGTTTACTAATAGTAATCCATCCCCCATAGTGGTTCTCCTTTTTGAATTCTCCTGTGCAGGATAAGAAAAGATTATATTAATCAAGAATGAAAGTCAAGGATATTGGTAAAGGTTGATGTGCATCAAATTCTAAAATAAATTGACAACTGATTATAGAATGCGTAATATCTGTTGTTTAATGGAATGTTGCGGATGTTTTGTTTTTGCAAAAAGTGGTATTTGTTAAAAGAAAGGGGTTGGATATGTCAGAAATCAAGGAATGCGACTTGCCTGGCATAGGTAAAAAATTTACCTTAGAATTGGATTCAGATGATAAATTGGTTGTGGTAATTCATTCCTCGGGAGAACGGGAGGTGTTTAAATTTGTCAAAGATAATGATGAACCTACCTCTGTAACCACCCTCACCGATGAAGAAGCGCGTCAAATTGGCGCTATACTTTCCGGAACATACTTCCAGCCGGTTATTGAAGAAGAACAGAAACTGGCGATGAAAAATGTGACAATGGAATGGATAAAGATTGAGTTCAATTCAACGTTGGCCAACAAAAAGATCGAAGAATTAGACGTCCGAAAAAAGACGGGGGTAACTATCACCACAATCATCAGGGGTGAAACAGTGATACCAAATCCCCCTTCCACTGAGATTATTAGGCCACAAGACACAATTATTATTATAGGAAGCAATGAGCAGGTCAAAAATTTTATATCGACGTTCGAAATCAAGTCCAGCATAGAAAATGATCGTCAATGAAAGCATAGTATCATTAGGTATTTCCCTTCTCGCCCTGTTTTTTGCAGGTTTTTTGGCTACCAGAGTTAATCAATCCCTTACTGCAGTTTTTATCGTGGTGGGCATGATCCTCCAGAATTTTTTCCCCGTTACGATTATCACGGAATTTATCGCTACCCTGGGTATTATTTTTATGTTGTTTATGTTTGGTTTGGAATTTTCGGTCGGGAGTTTGTTTAATAACCAGCGAAAAATATTCTATACGGGAATTTGCGATCTGCTCTTTAACTTTCCCCTTGGGCTTTTTTTAGGGTGGTTATTAGGGTATGATTTAATGCAGACACTTTTACTTGCGGGAATTATTTATGTGACTAGTTCCGTTATTGTGGCCAAATCGATCATCGACTTGAAACGCTCGGCAAACCCGGAAACTGAATATCTTCTTAATATCCTGATTTTTGAAGATATGTTTATTGCCACATTCCTTGCATTTATTGTCGGTATCATTAATTATGGTCATATAGACGCAAAGGGCACCTTCTTCGTCATGGCGAAAACCTCCGCCTTTTTTCTGTTCTTTATAATACTCTCCAAGACATCAAAAAAATTTAAATTTATCGATAAGGTTATTGATATTGAACATACAGAATTATTTGTAATCTTGATTCTTTCAATTATCGTACTGTCTGCAGGCACTGCTGCTCAAATAGGACTTTCTGAGGCAATTGGGGCATTCCTTGCCGGACTCTTATTGTCGGAGACAAAGCAACGACATAGAATCACAGAGGCAATAAGCCCCTTTCAACAATTCTCTACGGCAATTTTCTTTGTCGCTTTTGGAATGTCAATTGATTATAAACATGTGATAAGCCTTATACCCATGGGAATATTTATCTTTATCATATCTTCTTTCAGCAAGGCCTTTGGAGGTTATTTCATTGGTAAAAAATATGCCTTGAGTAAACGGGCTAGTTTAAGACTTGGGTTTAGTCTCATTCCAAGGGGGGAATTTTCAATTATCCTGGCTGGGGTTATTGCTATGAACCCCAACGTGCCGTATCCCCTCAAAGCCCTTACCGGTATATACGTGTTGCTCTGTGCTGTTCTCGGCAGTATAATTATGAAGGAATCGGATTTGTTTATAAAATGGTTTATTGAAAAAAAGACAAGTGAGTAGCCACTCTGCTCTGAATCAAACCATATCAATATGAATGGGAAAAAAACATCCTGAATTTTGTAAGACTTACTGGAGAGCCTTCTTGCCTATTTTGCGTCTTAAAGACGTGAAAAGTTCTCTTGCCATAAGCCATTTGTCTTCAAGTACCCACATATGAAAAGGGAGCATACACCCACATCGCAGGCAGTCTGCATGTGGCCCCATCATGCATGGTTTTTTTAGTTGACCCTGCGGGTCAAGACAGAAGGACATTTCCCTGAAGATACAGTTTCTCGTGACCTCTTTGCATTTATCTGACTTCATGAGTTTAAGGACAAGGCTGGGTACACCTATAAAATCGGCATATTTTTCATCTTTGAGTCTGAGAAGTTTATCCAGTATTTCATCACGTAATTTCCATCCCGGCCAGAGGTCGTCGTTTTTTAATCCTTTTATGGGAGTATACATTTGAAATAAGCACCCCTTAACGCCAACGTCTTTCCATTCTTCAATAAAGCACTCGATATCCTGATAATTCATCTTATTAATTACCATCGATACATGGATTTTGAGTTCCGGCCTGTTTGCGTGTTTTTTTATTTTATCATGACAGCCCTTTCCCCGAATGGCGTCGTGCATATCCTTCTTACCATCCACCGATATGTAGAAATTCACATCAGGCCAGTTTGGTAATTCAATCGTACCGTTCGTAGCTACCAGGTTCGACTTGAAATATTTCATTCCGCGTTCTATTAAATCTTTTCTCAGAAGCGGTTCGCCGCCAATCCAGGAACATTGATAGAATGGGAAATCGGTCTCTTTTAAACTTTCGAGTTTTTCAATCCATTCGTCATCGGTGAGTTCGGGTTTTTCTTCATAGTCGTGTGCATAGAAGTAGCAATGTTTACAGCGCAGGTTACAACGATTCGTAATATCAATCGCACCGATGGCACCTCTCGGCTTGCCAACGAGATCAAATTTGGCCAGATCGTATAGTTTAAAGAAAAACTTTGTCTTCTCCTTACCTATCTTTTGGCAGGAATAATCAAATACTTTGTCTCGAAACGTCCGTTTTGGTCCTATGTGTTTGTTTTGGGAAGTGTTAATCATTTTACATCAGAAAAATCTATCGTGTATTTTTTCTGGTCCTTTCTTGTCTTGACAATGATCGTTGTGTTTGCCTTTGGGTTTATTTTATCATATGAGAAAGCGCCAACGACACCTTGCCTTTTGTCCTTGTACTTCATGCCAAACTCAGTCTTCTGTGGCAAAATAGTATTTGTTCCTTGGATAAGCATAATTTGGGCGTCTTCCGGAGTTTGAACGCTTTCACTGGAAACATTGACTACAACATTGAAAGTTTTAGATTCCTCGAATTCTTTTATGTCTTGAGGAGAGAGCGTCTCGTCTTTCAGCGCCTTCATTGCAGAATTAACTGCAATTCTCATATATTTACTCATAATCAACCCGCCTTCTCCCTTCGGATATTCACCAAAGCAGGCTAATTTTACCATAGGGCTGTCAAAGATGTCCTTTCCCTTGTATTTCGTACCTGATTCATTGGCTTCTTTCACTTGTTCTGGCGTTAAATGTATGTCGAATGCATCAGACAACGCGGGTATTCCCAATACAGCAACACAGACCGTGAACAGACGCCATTTCATAAACCTCATAAAAATACCCTCCGGAATATAAGATTGTTTTTCAGCCTTTTGAATTTTTACCTGTGTATTTTTAATCTTCACATAATTTAAGTTCTTTACCTGTTATCATACTGATTTTTTTCCCGAGGTTTTTCATTTCCCTGACTCCCCCTCGATTGGACGATTCCCCAACTTCATCAATTACTATTTTTTTCCCATGTGCTAAATTTAACAATACTACGTATCTTACATAGTCATTTGGTATCGATTCTCTGACATCTTTTACGACTTCCACACACTTTATCTTAGAAAAAGGGAAACTATCCTCATCATCAAAAAAAAGCGTCCTTCTCACCTTTGTTGTTACTTGTTCCGTTTTCCCATCAATAGTAATTATCTTGAAAAAGGAACTTAATACAAGTTTGTTGGTAACATTCTTCTTCGGTGCCATTGGTTTCATATACCTCCTTTACCTCCTTTTTCAATACCTACGTGTACGACTGAATAGATTAATTACAATGATTTGACCCAACGAGAAGAAATATATCACATCCGATTTGGATAGTCAAAAGTAATATTTTTATCAATATTATTCCATCTGCTTGCATTCAAAGACCTTAAAAGCATGATAATGCAAGATAATATACAGAGAATAAAAAATCAATGTAAATGTCATGGGAGATTTAAAGATAGAAAAAAAGAAGCTTCCCACCAATTCAGAGAAGGATGGGAAGCTTAAATAGATGCTTATCAAGAAATGGATAATCAAAAAACAGGTGACTGTCAGGCCTTGATATCTATCTTGGCCTTTTGTCTCAATTGTGATATGAGAACCTGTGCCTTTTCTTGTAAAATATCCTGCTTGACACTCTGTTTTATATCATCAAATTTAACATCCTTTCCTTGCTTTATCTCTGTAACCTTTATAATGTGATATCCAAAGTTTGTTTTTACCGGGTCACTTACCTGTCCTACTTTTAGCGCAAAAGCTGCGGCAGCAAATGGCTCAACCATTTGTCCCTTCCTCTTGAAGAATCCCAAGTCCCCTCCCTTTTCTTTGGAAGGGCAATCAGAGTACTGTTTTGCAATATCTGCAAAATCCTTTCCCGCCACTACTTCAGCCCGTGCTTTATTAATTTTATCCTTAGCCTGTGCCAATTCTTCATCAGTCTTCATTGTTCTGGTATCTACCAGAACATGGCTGGCCTTTATCTCCGTTTCATCATAAGCGGCCTTGTTTTGCTCAAAGTGAGCCTTTAATTTTTGATCGTCAAGTTCTTTGCCCAGATATTTTTCTAAAGAGAGTGATATGGTGATATCCTTTTTCAAATCATCAATACTGCTTCCGTGTGATTCTAACACCTGCTCGAGGGTTTGATTTGCCAAACTCGGATTCGACTTGATTTCTTCCCGTACCTTGTTTAACTCTGCATCTATGGTCGCCTTAGCTGGTTCGATCTTATTGTCTCTAATAAATTGCATAATGAGCTTTTGAGTAATTAAACCATCAAGTATTTGTTTCGTAATGGCAGGAAGTTGTTCCTCGCTTATTTGATTCCCAAACCTGGTGAGTATGAGATTAACATCTTTTTGGTTGATATTTTCACCGTTTACCGTTGCTAAAATCTTATTTGAGTCGTCTTCTTTTTTGACGGGTGCGGCTTCTTTTGGTTTAGGCTCATTGGCTACGGCCTTTGCTTCGCTCTTGGCCTCAGCTTTTGGCGCAGCTTTTGCTTTCTTCGGTGGTGATGAAGGCTTTTGTGTATCTGTTTCTGCAGCAAAAGCGCTGAGATGAAGGCATAATATTCCACCTAAAATAATCCCTAACGGCTTAACACATCCTCTTAACATGGACTTCTCCTATCGTTAAAAAAATTAAAAAATAACAAAAAGTAATTTTAATACATTTTGACATAATGTCAAACCCCTTCTTTTTTTCTTCACGGTAGAACCTCTTCTTTGGCCTTTATTATCTCTTCCAGATTGTAATTTCGTCCAAAGCCATGAGGCTGCGCAGGTATTGTCAGGAGGGCTTTTTCATGTATAGCAGCATATCAATAAACCCTCGTCTGATCATCATTACCGCAATCGCTGCCAGTAACAGGGCTGCAACCTTGGCAAAGGCCTTGGAGCCTCCGTCTCCCATGAGCCGGTAAATAAATTCTGACTTCAGGAACACGATCCATACAATGATAAGATTGACCATCAGCGAAGTTATGGTAGGAACATAACCATAAGTGTCCACGGTAACAATAATCGACGTTAAAACAGCTGGACCCACAATGAGGGGAATGCCTAAGGGAACAACGCCCATGGTTGTAGTGAATGTTCGCTTTCCTCTTTCTGCAAAGAGCAAATCATTGATGGCGAATACCAGCAGCAGAAGTCCTCCGGCCATTTTGAAATCGTATATTTCAATCCCCAGTACAGAAAAAACAAATTTCCCGATGGCAAGGAAGCCAATACTTACAGAAAGGGCAGTGATTACAGACTGGTGAATAATTTTTGTCTTCTGTGGCTTTTCTATTCCTTCCGCTAATGACATAAAAACGGGGAGTATTCCTATGACGTCAATTGCTATAAAAAGAGGGATAAAGGCGAGGAAAAAATTGTGCCAATGTTCAATATGCAGGAATGATAATTCTTTCATAAAAATTTATTACAGGAGCTCGGTGATCTTATGTTTGTTGAGTTTATTATAAAAACTGGCGCGGGAAATTTGCAATAATTTAGCAGCCTTTTCCTTGTCTGCGCTCGTCAATTCCAGGGTGTTGATAATTATTTGACGTTCAACCTGATCCATCAATACCTGAAGGGATTTTCCCGACAAGTCCTGGAGTGCCCCAATTTTTTCCTGGTATAAAGGAACATCCACAGGCTCAATCATATTTCCCTTGCAAAGAATTACTGCACGTTCGACGACGTTCTCAAGTTCCCTGATATTTCCAGGCCAATTATAAGACATGAGTTTGGTTAACGCCTCACGGGAAAGACCTTCAACCTTTTTTCTATTCTTCTTGTTGTGAATGGAAAGAAAATGTGCAACAAGCATGGGGATATCGTCCATTCGTTCCCGTAAAGGTGGCAAAAGTATCCGAATGACATTAAGTCTGTAGAAAAGATCCCTGCGGAACAGACCTTTTTCGACACGTTCCTCAAGGTCTGCATTGGTTGCTGCAATGATGCGCACATTTACTTTTATAGGTTCGTCGCTTCCTACTGCTTCAAACTCGCTATCTTGCAGGACCCGAAGCAATTTTGCCTGCACAGACAGAGAAATATTGCCAATTTCATCCAGAAATACCGTGCCACGATCGGCTGTTCTAAAACGGCCGATTCTGTCTTTGGTGGCGCCAGTGAATGACCCTTTTTCATGGCCAAATAGTTCGCTTTCCAATAAGGTTTCTGCCAAAGCCGCACAGTCTACCTTTACAAACGAATAGTCTTTGCGAGTGCTGTTATAGTGGATTGCCCGGGCCACCAATTCCTTGCCTGTTCCTGTTTCTCCCTGAATCAAGATATTGGCTTCTGTGTTAGATACGTTCGATATAATTTCATATATTTTTTTAATCTTTGGACTCTCGCCAATGATGTTGCCAAAGGTATATTTTTCTCCAAGCTCAGAACGCAACCGGTCCACTTCGCCTTCCAGGTGTTGTAGTTGCAATATTTTTTCGATAACGATGATAAGCTCGTCGCGTTTAAATGGTTTTGTAATGTAGTCAGAGGCGCCAAGTTTCATAGCTTCCACAGCATTAGTAACCGTACCATAACTGGTCATCACGATTACATCAATGTTTGGATTGTGTTGTTTGACCTTTTTCAAAACCTCTATACCGTCCATATCTGGCATGACCAAGTCCGTAAGAACGATGGTGTACAAGCCATTCATGGATACCTTTTCAATGGCATCTTTACCATGTGTGACGGCATCCGAAGCGTATCCCTTACTTTTTAGGAGTTCCTTACACATCTCACCCATAGCCATATCATCATCTACAATCAATATCTTCTTCAAGACGCTCGTTCCTCAATAAAAATATCTTTCATAGCGGCAATGATATGGCGAATTTAGTGCCGCTGCCGGCACGGCTTTCTAAGGTTATTTTGCCATTATGGGCAGAAATGATGTTTTTGCAAATCGATAATCCCAATCCTGTCCCTTTACCAGGCTCTTTGGTGGTGAAGAAGGGTGAAAAGATATGCTTTTGCTTTTCATGGGGTATGCCGATTCCGTTGTCCTCAAATATAATTTCAACGGATTTTTCTTCATGGTTCACCCGGGTTTCAATAAAGATATCTCCTCCCTGGGGTAAGGCATCCACCGCATTATTGACAAGGTTTAAAATTACCTGCTGAATTTGATTCCCGTCAACTAATACAGACGGTGCCCGGTCATCGAATGTTGTGTGAAGTTTTATTTTATGAATAACGAGACGATGTTCAACAAGTGAAAGGATACTATTGATCAAAGTATGGATGTTGCATAATTTTCTTTCACAATTGGATTTTCTTGAAAAATCCAGCAGGCCTCTGGTAGTTTTTTGACACTTTATTACTTGTTCGGAAATGGTTTTGACACGCCCTAACAAATTTTCATCCTGGATATCTTCTGCCAGTAATTCGCAATAGCCGGAAATAGTGGCAAGCGGTGTGTCCAATTCATGAGCAAGGCTCGATGCAAGAATCCCGATGGATGCCATTTTTTCCGATTGCAAGAGTTGATTTTGTAAAGATTTGAGTTCTTCATAGGCATGCCGGAGTTCCCGTATTCGCTTGCCTAATTCAAGTCGTTGTTGTTCCCGCTCCTCTTCAAGTAACTTT
>JAUQXU010000306.1 GCA_030837935.1 Candidatus Brocadia sp. | reverse complement strand
GTTCTGCGGAATAAAAACGACCTGCTACCAACAGCGCCTCTTTGGGGAGGAGACCCACGATCTCGCTGCCTGTAACACGTACACCTAATGCATGTGCTTGTTTTTTGACCTCTTCAAAGGCAACGTGCGGAGGGGTAACGGTATAATTCTGCAAGTTCATAGAAATCTGGGTGATATCATGCTCCTTCAAATACACCCCCATGGCCTGTATGAATTTTAACAGACCTGAGATGCGCACCTTTTCTCCTTTCTCGTTGATGGTTACAATTCCTGATGTCCTTACAATCCCTGATATCTTGTTGGCTATGCGGATATCTTGTGTATCCAGATTCACGTTATAGGCAATTAAAATTTCCCGTGCGCCAATCACGGTAGCCCCTGCCCTCTTCACCGTGTCGTTAAACACCATGGGTCCGTAATCGGGTCGCCATCTCTCATCTTTAAATCTTTCCGGCAAGCTTTCATATTCCCCTTTTCTGATATCGGACAACACGTGTCGTTCTGGTTTGGTCGCAGCCTCTCCATACAGATAAACGGGAATACCAAGCCACTCTCCAACCTCCTTTCCCAGCATGCGTGCAATTTGAACACACTCGTCCATAGCAACATTGGTTACAGGGACAAAGGGACAGACGTCAGTGGCACCAATGCGTGGATGGACACCTTTATGCTCCGACATATCTATGACCTCTGAGGCCATATCGATGGCAAAAAAGGCCGCATCCTTAACCGCATCTGGTCCACCCGCAAAGGTAACGACCGTGCGATTATAGTCGGCATCAGATTCTACATTGAGTAATTTTACGCCATTTACTTTTTCAATTTCACCGACAATCTGAGCTATCTTTTGGGCATCTCTACCTTCACTGAAATTTGGGACACATTCAATAATTTTGTTCATAATCGTAAATTTACTGGACACTGATTTTACAGAATATAGGCAGATAATTATTATAATGAAGCGTTTAGAAATTTCCAAAATATCATAACCTTGATGCTGCATACTCGATGCTCATTAATATACAAGCACCCCGCATCGATTATCAATACATTAAAGCCTGATTCACAATAAAGTAATTATGATTACCCCAACAACCATAACAATACCGCCAATCAATCGTTCCATGATATTCGTTTCTTTAAACCATATCGCGCCATACATGATGCCAAAGAGGAGACTCATGCGTTTTACTGAAATGACGTAGGGAACTTCTATGATATGCACCGCCAAAAAATGTGTAATCGTGGCAAAGGCAATGGCTAATCCAATCAGGCTAAATAGATGAACACGAGAAAATAACTGCCTGATTTTACCTGAATTCTTCCACATAAAAACAGGGAAAAGGACTACCGCAAGGAAGGGAAGATACGTTGCTGCAAAAAATAAAGGGCTGGAGTGCTGTATGGCCATTTTCCCCAAGTTCGATGTAATACTGTATATAAAGGCAACGATAATCATATACAGGGAACCGCGTTCCCGTCCTATGGCCCGAAATGGTTCTAATATACCCTTCCTGGTTGTTCTCACATTCAGTAAGTATGCCCCCGTGGCAGTAAGTACGATACCTATAATTCCATAGTGATCTAATCTTTCTCCCAGTATCAGATGTGAAGTAAAGATCATGAAAATCGGGCTTAGCGCCAGGAATGGCAAAGTTATGGATAAAGGAGATAGTTTAATAGCCTTCATGTATAATATGAGCGCTATAGTTTCTAACGGAACTAAAAAGAGTACTGCAAGGAAAAAATACAGGTCTAACTTCGGAAGTTCTGTAAAGGGAAGAATGAAGAGTAAAAAAGGCGTAGCAAATCCGACCCGTACCCAGGCAACGAGATATTCGTTATTCTCAAAAAGGGACTTCTTACAAAGGGCATCAGCCGATGCAGTAAAAAACGCACAAAGCAGAGACAGGAGAAACCAGTCCACGGTGCTCCATTGAAATAAAAAATACGAATACGCTGTGGA
>JAUQXU010000305.1 GCA_030837935.1 Candidatus Brocadia sp. | reverse complement strand
CGCCAGCCCTCATACCGGAGCTTATGGTCATTCCCTCAAAGCAGGGACCCGCAGCAGTGGATGATGCGAATATTTTGTCTTTCAGGATAAGGGCAATCTCCCCGTTAGTACCTATGTCCAGAAATAGGGCCGGTGGCTCTAAGGATTTTATATCAATGGCCAGAAGTCCGGAGACGATATCACCTCCCACATAGGCAGAAATGCATGGGAAGGTCATTACAGGGGCATTTGCAGCAATATCAATGGAGAGTTCCCGGGCTGTAGTAGTACAGGTATCAAGGGTTTTGGCCTGGTAAGGGTACTCGCCGATTTCCTTTATTTCCTTGTTTAAGAAAATATGCTGCATCGTTGTATTGCCGGCCCCTATGATTTGATAGATATTTTCTGGTCTCACAGACTTTTCTGAAGATAAAACCTGTATCAAAAGGTTAACCGTAGAGACAAGCTCCCGGTGCATCCTGAGAAGACCATCCTGTTGAGTGGCAGAGTACTTTATCCGCGACATGATGTCGTGACCATAGTATACAAGGGGATTCAGCGCTGAAGAACTTCCCAGGATCGCACTGGTGTTAAGATCAACCAGTGACGCCACCAGTGTAGTTGTTCCGATATCCAGGGCTATTCCATAGGTCTGGTCTTTTGTATCACCATGCTCCACAAAAAACAGATCATCGTTAGCATACACGTTTGTAAAACAAAGGCCATGTTCGTCATGAATCAGTTCTTTTTTTATGTAAGGATCGATACTGTATGCCCTGTCACCTCCTGGATAAAAGCCTTCAACAATCTTCAAGGCTTTCTTTTCGTGTGACGGGAGGACAACATCAAGGTCTGTTTCTACAGGGGTTTTACAGGCTAGAACTGTGTGAAGGATACCTTCTTTCCTTATCTGTACCAGATCCCTTCCACATTTTCCTGTGCCACCGCACGGACCCTCGATATCTACACCAAGGCTCCTTGCAGCCTCAAGTATGGTGATCCCCTTTGGTACCATTCCTGAAATTTTTGAAGGCAAAAAGATTACTTTTACTGTGTTCATATTCGTATCAGTTTCATCTTATTTATACGGTAATACTATAACCCTATCTAACAGCCCTGCTTTGCTGTTTCCGTCATGGCCTTTATATGTCTGACAGGTGTTTTTGCACTGATACCGCATGCAGGGGCAAGGATATCGATACCAAAATCTAAAAGGTTCTTTGATGCCTTTTGGATTTTATCAGCCGGCCCGTTTTGCAGGAGTATGGTACTTACGTTACCCATCAGCTTTTTGCCTGGAAGCGAACCCCTCGCCTCTTTTATGTTTACAGCAGAATCCACACTGATACATTCCGAGGTAAGTCCTTTGAGTGGTTCATAGACAGGACGTACATCCCCGCAGATATGCACGATGACCGGTTTGCCAAGCGTATGCATACAAGTTATCATCTTATTCAGATAGGGAATTGCAAACTCATTGAATATGTCTGGGCCGAGTATTTCCCCCGTTGCAGAAGGATCGGATATTACGATAAGGTCAGCGCCGCTCTTTATAAGCGCCTCGCCGTACCTGATACTGTTGTCGGTTAAAAAACCAAGCATACCGTGAACCTCTTCAGGCTCTCGCCTGAGCACCTTGAAGAGCAAGGTTGCATCTATCAGAGAAGTTGCAAGACTTACCGGGCCTACCAGGTTTCCTATTACCGGGATATCCGGATGTCCCTGGCTCAACAGTGAAGTACAGGTAAGGATGGTGGGAAGACGGCCATCCTCATAAGGATTTAACTCCTTTAAACTCCTCCACCCTTTAACTGATTTCAACGGATAATGTATTATACGGGGCTCGGTAACTTCGTCGCCATCCTCCACTTCTCCACCAAGGGCCTCTGCCTCTACGGTCATACAAAAGGGAATGCCCAGGTTTTCAATCCCCGCCTCGTCGTGCATAGAGATCGAAAGCGTTGCCATCTTTTCTGCGTCTCTATGTACCGCTGGCCACCGGCAATTCGTCTGTTCCATAACCTCTCTGCTGGCCATGGTCATCATGCCGCCCGGAGAGATAACCGGAGGTCTGTCAACCTTCTCACCACGAAGGACTTTCAGGAGTCGTTCTTTTTCAGTCATGATAGTATTCCAAAATATCCCTCACCCTAACCCTCTCCCGCAAGAGGCGAGGGACTTTCAGCTGCTCGCTCCCAAACTCCTGTTTGGGAGTGTAATGGACGAGAAACTCAGTTTCTCTGCAATTGTGTTCCCAAACAGGAGTTTGGGAACAAGCAACGATGGAGAAATTAAGGGAGGGTGAAATATATTTATTATTAATAGCGAGTCAAAAGCTATAAGGGTCTAGTTCAAATTAATTGGAAGCCGGGCAAACCTTCTTCCTGCCTCAAGAAAGGCGATCATATTCTCGTGCGGTGTCTTAATAGGAACCTCGCATCCGGTAGCCAGTACAAATCCCTTGGGGCTGTCGGATGCCTTAATCACACAATCCTTTACCATATTGGTTATAACATCGGGATTCCCCTTGAGCATGCCGTCCGCAGGGCTTACATTTCCCATCAAACAGACCTTGTCGCCTACCATTGCCTTGGCTTCAAGCAGATCAATGTTGTCGATACTCAGGATATCCGCCCCGCTCTCAGCCATGCACTGTATCACCCTTTTTGTCTTACCGCAAATATGGAGCACACCCGGGAGGCTGAAAGAATGAATATGCGCATATACCTCCTTGAGGTACGGCAAGACAAACTCCCGAAAGTGCTTTTCACTTATCATGGAACCAGTAGCCACAGGTTCAACAGTAACTGGTACACTACCTGCCTTTACATAAGCACCGATAAGATTTTTAACCGACTGGGTAGCGACCTTCATCACGGTATGAACCAGTTCCGGATCTGTATAAAGCTCTTTAATAAAGGTCTCTGTTCCTCGTAAGGCAGCAGATGTCGTAAACGGCGCACCAATGACAGGCACGATAAAGACCTCATTTCCAATTGCGTCTACGCATCGCTTCACTGCCTCCAGGTACACCGGAAGCCTCCCATCCTTTTCCGGATCTACGGGCTTTAATTTCTTAAGGTCTTCTCGCGTTCGTATAAATGGGTCTTCCACCTGCGGTGCGTCATCTTCCGGGAAATACATCCTGGTGCCCATGGCTTCTGCCAATGTTGAAGTAGTAGAAAAAATATAAACGATGTCGTGACGGTATTTTTTAAAACAAGCGATGTTGGCATCTCCCATGTTTTTACCATTTGTGCAAAAACTTCTTACCGTGAGATTTAAACTTCTTGACGCAAAATTCAGGATCAGGGGACTTACGAGAAGTCTGTCAACATGCTTCCCGTGCAGGATTGACAGCATCCTCTCTTTTGGTGTCATTTCATCAGCACAGTTCATCGTATGCCTCCCCGATTTTTCCTTGCGATCACGAACTCCGGAGTCTTAATCGTTCGTGGTATCTGAATACCCTGGAACATACCCTTTGCAACCCTGACTGCCTCAGCGGCATTCTTTGCATAACCATCAGCGCCGATATTCTTTGCAAATCCCGGGGATATAGGGCCACCGCCAACCATGGTCATGCAGGGTATTCCTGCCTTCTTAATGTCTTCAATAACCACGTGCATACCGTCCATCGTTGTGGTCATGAGGGTAGAAAGGCAAACGAGGTCGGCGTTTAATTCTCCGGCAGTATCAACAAACTTTGCATAGGGGACATTCCTGCCCAAATCGTGCATTTCAAACCCGGCGTTATCCAGCATGATTTTTACCAGATTTTTTCCGATATCATGGGTGTCACCCTTTACGACACCGATAACTATCTTTTTCTTGCTCCAGGCCGTCTCCTTTGGAAGATGAGGTCTGAGCACCTCAATTCCCGCATACATGGCATCGGCACACAGAAGTATTTCTGGCACAAAATACTCCTCGCTCTCAAATAGTTCATTGACCTTATCCATCCCCCTCGCAAGACCATCCGTTATCGCCTCATAGGGATCAATTTTACAGCTTATTGCTTCAGCAGCCGCTTTACGGGCACGGGCCATATCCATATCAATTACGGCCTGAGCCAGGTTATGTAAAATATCTGATTTCTCCATGTGCATAGACACCTCCCGATATTATCTTAAAAATAGAGTAATTATCCAATTAACTATTGGAAGAAGGACGGCGTCTTTTCCGTACAGGCTGTTGAGAAATGGATGAAGGAATATTTCTTGATGAATAATCAGTGGGTTGCGGGACAAAAATAGTTTGCAACCTTACGAGATGTGTTACGTGCGGATTGTAAAGAGTCCGTACTTTATCCATCGAACCTGGAAATGGCACCGCCACTTCAATAGGTATGCTCACCCATACTTGAGTAACATGTGCTTTTCCCAGATCATGGCTGGACTCCAAAAATATAACGTAACATTAAACTGGCAAGACCGTTCTACGATCTTAACTTATTTTGATTATACAAATGAGCCGATATTTTGCAACTTCAAAAAGACAATTCGATTAGATACCCTGAAATATGACACTAACACGGGATAGTCGTTGTCGGCCGGGAGTATAATCTCTCCGTCACACGCTGTTTTCTTACCCTGTACTATATTTTTGTATTTTTTGCATTTTTATGGTTTAATATCCACCAAATTGTAAAAACTATTTTTGCATTTCTGGAGGAAAATAATAATGGATATCCTGAAACAAGTTGCCGAATTAAAAGAATTTTTAGGAAAGATTTATTGCTTTATTGAAGAGAATGAAGACTCATTCAAAGACGGCGTTGAGGCCGAAGACATAAAGACCGAAACGTGGAAGTGGATGCAGGAATTGACCAAATTTCTACCTGAAGTTTAATTCTGAAAATCATTAAAAAGTGTTTGTCTGCGGGTATAAGCGAAAATCTGTGTCCTGATTTCGTAACGTATCACAGCTGCAACCAAAATGAACCACCCCTTAATCCCCTCCTTCGCAAGGGGGGGAAGAAAGGGGAAGTAAAAAACTTACAAAAAAAGATGTTTTTACACAGGAATACTATAAGGAATACATATCTATGACCCGACCGATGTTTTACGAATTCAAACCGCAGGAACCCATCAAGGCGCCGACCGGTACAACACTTACCTGCAAAAACTGGGATAGCGAGGCAGCCCTGCGGATGTTGATGAATAACCTTGATCCCGATGTGGCCATCCAGCCGGAAGAACTCATCGTTTATGGCGGTGCAGGACGCGCTGCAAGGAACTGGAAGGAATATCAAAGAATCGTAAATGCCCTGAAGACATTAAAAAAGGATGAGACCCTGTGCGTTCAATCGGGTAAGCCCGTATATATTGCCAGGACCCATGAATGGGCGCCGCGCATTGTCATTGCAAACGCAAACCTGGTTCCTGCATGGGCGAAACAGGACGTGTTTGACAGATATGATGAGATGGGACTTACCATGTATGGGCAGATGACCGCAGGAAGCTGGATTTATATCGGTACCCAGGGCATCTTGCAAGGGACATACGAAACCTTTGCAGCACTCGCCAAAAAGGCGTTCGATACAGATACCCTTAAAGGCAAATTCGTGCTCACAGCAGGTATGGGAGGTATGAGCAGCGCGCAGCCATTGGCTGTTACCATGAATGGTGGGACAATTCTGTGCGTAGAGGTACGGAGAGAACGCATAGAGAAAAAGATTAAAGAGGGTTATTGTGACAAGATAACCGACAACCTCGATGAAGCGCTTCAATGGGTCCTGGATGCCAAATCCAAACAATTACCCCTATCGGTAGGTTTGGTGGGAAACGCCGCAGAAGTCCATCCTGAACTGGTAAAACGGAATATTACCCCCGATGTTGTAACGGATCAGACCCCTGCTCATGATCTGATGTCTTATATGCCGATTGGCAATGTGCAGGAACTCGATAAGCTGCGGGAGAAGAACAAACGAGCTTACAAGGAAAAGGTGTTAGATGCTATTATCGACCATGTAAACGCTATCCTGGCAATGCAAAGGACTGGAGCCGTATGCTTCGATTACGGCAATAATCTGAGGTCTCAGGCAGAGATGGCTGGCGCATCCATGAGGGACTCTAATGGACGTTATTGGTACCCTGGTTTTGTGCCTGCATTTATACGGCCTTTATTTTGTCAGGGAAAAGGGCCGTTCCGGTGGGTAGCATTGTCGGGTGACAAGGCAGATATTGAAAAGATTGATGATGCGGTTATTAAAAATTTTCCTGATGATACATCCCTGGTAAGATGGATAAAGCTTGCTAAAGAAAAGGTACCTCAGGTGGGGCTGCCGGCCAGGATCTGCTGGTTAGGATATGGTGACCGAGCAAAGATGGGTTTGATAATCAACGACATGGTGAGAAAGGGTGTTGTTAAAGCGCCTGTTGTCATCGGCAGAGACCACCTTGACTGCGGGTCTGTTGCCTCTCCGTCTCGGGAGACTGAAGACATGAAAGATGGCAGCGATGCCATCGCCGATTGGCCGCTGATAAACTTTGCCCTGAATGCCATAAATGGTGCCAGCTGGGTGAGTTTTCATCATGGTGGTGGCGTGGGCATTGGCAACTCCCTCCATGCGGGTATGGTCATCGTAGCAGACGGCACAAAAGAAAGAGATGAGAGACTTGAAAGGGTCTTAACGGTGGACCCGGGGATCGGAATTGCAAGGCATGTAGACGCAGGTTACGAAGAGGCTATGAATACCGCTAAGCAGAAAGGTGTACAAATACCCGAATAAATTTTGAAACTTTTACATTTTGATATGCCAATTTTAATTTTTGTCTTTAATCTTTGATTTTTACAAGTACAAAGCACCGTATAGTTATCCAACTTAAAACAAAGAAAGATAGAAACTTTTACGGAGGGTATTACTATGTCAGAACTGGCTTCTAAAACATGTGTACCTTGCAAAGGTGGAGTGCCGCCCTTAAAAGGAGAGGCACTTCTAGCCTTGCAAAAACAAGTAGAAGGCTGGGATGCGGTGGAAGAACACCATTTATTCAAGACCTTTAAATTTCCCGACTTTCGAAAGGCTTTGGATTTTGTGAATAAGGTAGGAGAAATCGCTGAAGAACAAGGCCACCATCCGGTAATCACCTTCACCTGGGGCAAGGTAGAAATTACAATCTATACCCACAAGATTAATGGGCTGACGGAAAGCGATTTCATTCTGGCAGCAAAGATCGACTCACTTAATAAGTAATTTCCAATAATCTGCATGCGCTTTTGATTCCCGCATTGCATTTTATCCGGCTCATTTCTCACCTTGTTCTTCAATGAAATTAATAGAACAGAACTTGTCAAATACAAAGAGATTGGATTTAGATTGTAACTGGTGAAACGAATCAGGTCATCTGGCACATGGATGGTGTTACAGGAAGATATATTCATTCTTGAAACAGTCGTTTCTGTCGTGATGGCTTTTCAAAATGTTGATCCCAATTCATACCACACAATGGTTCTTTCGTAATATCAGGATTTTTACAACCGCACACATAGGCATAAATCCCAAATTCCTTCGCCCATTTTGAAATATTCTCATAAGCCTGCTTCCTATATTCCACGCCTAATGCAATCACGCGGGATTGCTCAGCTAGCAAATTCATGGACTTGCTGGTTTTGTAATACTCCAGGATTTTTGACAAGAAAGGGGTGTTACCCAACGTCTTATACAGGTTTTTCTTTATCTGCGGTCTCAGAAACAGATAATTAATGCCCGTGGAATTTACACCAAGTCCCTGAAGCACCTTAAACAAGGCGGTTAAATTTGTCTTCGTATCAGTTACGCCGGGAATTAGCGGGTCCAATTTTACTTCAGGCACGATACCTATCGCACATAATTGCTCAATGTTCCGGATTCTTTCCTGCGGTGTTGCTGCATAAGGTTCTATCTTTTTTTGAATATTCCGTTCTAACGTAGTAATACCGATTTGAATATGCACTAATTCTTTATGTTGCTGCAACAACGGGAGAAATTTTGCGGGAATTCTGCCCTTGGTAAGTAAATTTATACCAACGCCATGTTCCAATAAAATATGCATTAAGTCATACGTTACCTTAAGCACTTGAGGGATAGGCTGCAGGACATCGCAGGTGGGGCTAAAAAATACATAGGCAGGCAACTTCCGTCGGGTGGATAATTCTTTTTGTAACTTTTCAGGCATGTTTTCATACACAAACACCTTACCATCACCAGGATACATCGAATAACCCCGCGCATAGCAATAGGCGCATTGATGAACGCACCCCAAAGTTGGGTTAATCGAGGCTACCTGACTGAGGCATTTTAATGTGGATTTGGTAAGGACGTGTCCCTTGCGTTCAATAAAATCAATCTGAATCATAATAATTTTGGATTGCGGAATTCGGATTTTGGATTTTAAATCACTATTTTATTATTCCTGGCGGTTTTGATAGACGAAACGATAATAACTACTTTTTCGTTATTTTCCTGCATGAAAGAATTCAGCAATCCAAAGTCGCATATTGCCTCATTTATTTAATACCAACCCCCCATTAGGTCGATAGAGTAACAGATTTTCTACAATGGTATTTTGAAAGGTGTCGTTGTCCCCCTGGTTATCAATTAATATTCCCATGCCGCTAATTTCTTCGGTTTTTGACGGAGATGAAATGCCCTGGCTATTACCATGTGACTGATACGCGTCATTCCCGCAAAAATCTGCCAGTACCCCAATGCCCTTTTCCAAACCAACGCCTTGTGAAGTGGTTACGCTCCGATAGGCATCATTTCCACACTCGTCCACCAGAAACCCGATGCCGGTGTCGTGTCCACACCCCTGAGAAACACCAAAGCTGCATTCATATGTATCGTCTCCCGCTGTATCCTGCAACGATCCGATAGCCGAATGAATACCAGTGCCCTGGGCATAGCGACCGGCGTAATAGGTATCGTTGCCATCATGGTCATATAAAAATCCGAGTGAAAAATAATAGCCGCTACCTTGAGAAAAATAGTCTCCATGATATTGATCGTTCCCTCTTTGGTCAATCAGTATACCAATACCCCCCGATGCCCCCACAATGGACTCTTCTGGCCTAATGCCCATCCCCATTCCCTGAGACATGGACTGGAAGGATTTGTCCGGATCCCGGAAATCCGGATACTCTCCTCCGGTAAAGTAGAAATCATTTCCATCAGCATCTAGTAATGCGCCAAAACCCCTGGTAAATCCTACGCCTTGGGCAAATTGCCGGCTAAAATAAACGTCATTGCCGCGCAGGTCGTTCAGTAGGCCTGCCCCAAAGAAACCCACTCCCTGATTTACAACATGACCGCTATAAAAATCGTTACCATGCTTATCTAACAACAACCCGATTCCAAACAAGCACGATCCCTGCGAAAAATCCTGGCTTACATATTTGTCATTTCCCTTACAGTCTAACAGGAAACCAATTCCAAACCTCCCGGTACCCTGTGAAAATGGCTTCTTTGCAAGGTAGACATCATTTCCTGAAAAATCGATACAGATAGAGACCGGGATTTCTTTGCCGGATGAGCCTGCATTATTAAAATAATAATCATCACCGCCAAGGTCGATAATTACCGCAGCATCGGCATAGTAATACGATTTGCCTGTTCCTCCCACAATAATTTTTCCGATGCTTGTATCCTGGACAAACAAAATATCACCGGCATAATTCTGTAATGATTCAGGACTCCCCTGTTGATTTCTCCTGCGAAGTGATTCTGGTATGTGAAATGGTGAAACATGTGCTTGGATTGCATCGGGATATGTCTTTTTCAGGTTGTCTATTTTTTCCAGCAGTACTAATGCAGCCTCGAACAAGTTTGCAAGATTCACTTTTTGAGATAATGACAATACCTTAGCAAGGTCTCGCGGGGCTATCTTTTCATCAGGCAACCAGACTTTGTGTGCGTTTTGATACAAAAATTCAGCATCCTCCTGTGATACGTCGTGGAATGCACCTTGTACAGAAGAAACACAGGATACCAGGCTATCGATAACACCTTGTAGTTGTCCTTGTAATGAGTCGGTCGTTTCCGTTTTTGGTAATTGCTCAGTATCTGGTGAAATCTTTGGAGATTTATCAATTACCCCTCTTTCTCCTCCTTCGCAAGGAGGGGAAAGGGGGGTGGTGTCCTGTTTCATAGTAAGCAATTTCGATTTTACGTCTAACAATTCTGCCGAGAAACCTATTTGAGCGCAAGTATCGGTATCAAAAAAACTATCATATATGGCCTGCCCAATCCTGGGGGTATCGAAGGGATGCAACATAAGATAATTTACCATAGATAAGCGAAACAGATTGGCATTCTCATTGGATTGGAAACCTTCCCGGGCATAAGCCTCTTCACCAATGCGCTGCACTGTTATGCCAAGCATATCCTTGTATCTTTCGTTTTTCATGGCAAAGTCGATAAAACTTGTTCCTGCCTGTTTTGAACAGGAATTTGAGATGAAAGAAGTGTCTGGTTCTGGCACGTTCTTGAGTAGTTTCGCAAAAAGCCTGGGTTTAAATACCATTTCGACTCCGTCTCTGAGAGCAGTAAGTTCAGGCATGCCTCCTGCACCAATGGCTTCTATGGTTTTCTTAAATTGGATAAGATTAAGATCATCTTTCCCAAGGGTAGATACATTGTTAATCTTTGTAATAATATCTCCTACCCTCAAACCAGCCTCAGCAGCTGGCGATCCCTGTGTAATCTCTTTTATAAGAACACCTTTCCCTTCGGCATTTTCCATAAAGATACCCAGCCAGCCTTTATTAAAATTAACCGCCTCCTTCTTAAATCCTGTTCCTTCAAGAGCAAAGAAGTTTTTGGTATCAAAATTCTGACCATCGACAGAGACCTGTATACCTTCATCCGCCAGGGTAAAGGTATCTGTGTACACACTGGATATTACAAGGACACAAAAATAAAAAAATACGAAATACAAGATTTTATTGAGCATATTTAAGTTTGCTTTATAATAGGAATTTGATTGCATAGAAATTATTTATTACTTCCCCAGATAGTGGTTGTATTCTGGCAATACAAAAATAACAACGGAAATTCAGGATAATAGAAGCAACTACCAAAAGCAATGGGAAAATTCCTATCGCAGCACAACTGCAACCAAATCATGAATATCAAAACTTTCACAGAAATAATCTTGAGGGGAATGAGTCAGATATTTTTGCTCAATAATGTAACAACGGGGATTTTATTTTTTGTAGCAATTTGTTATAGCTCCTGGTTAATGGGTGTCGGGGCTATCATCGGTGTCCTCGTTGGTACGTTTACGGCACTATTTCTTAAATACGACAAAAATGATATTCATCTGGGCCTTTACGGTTATAATGGCGCCTTACTTGGTTTAGCGATTATCTGTTTCTTTGGATTTAACATATCATCAGTGATTGCACTTATTTTTGGTTCTGTCTTGTCATCAATCATCAGAAAGGTAATGAGCACAGGGAAATTGCCACCTTATACCGCACCGTTTATTATCTCGACCTGGACCGTAATGTCCTTGCTAATCATATTCAACATTATTCCGATACAGGCAGCACATGTACCAGATGCAAGGAATGTCGAGATTGTTCCCGCTGTAAGTAAGGGCATTGGACAGGTAATGTTTCAGGAAAATATTATTTCCGGCATCATAATCTTTATCGGGATATTTGTGAGTTCAAGAATATCAGCGTTCTATGCGATCCTGGGGTCTTCGATTGGAGCTATTGTGCCTCTTGTATTTTCATTTCCCTTGAACATGATAAACATAGGTATGTTTGGTTTTAATGCTGTTTTATGTGGTATTGCATTTTCGAATAAAAACTGGAATTCTGTAATTTTAGCAACGGTATCTGGTGTTGTTTCGGTTTTTATAACCTATGGAATCATGAATCTTGGTATCATTACCTTAACAGCACCGTTTGTACTATCCAC
>JAUQXU010000304.1 GCA_030837935.1 Candidatus Brocadia sp. | reverse complement strand
TCATGAAGGAACGCATGGCCATTGCCAGTACAAAAGGTATGACTGACTGTGATGAATCTACCATCCTTACCGCCAGCATAACCTCTATGATCGAGATGGAAAAAGTCAAAGGCACGGGGTGGAATACGAGTACCCATGTATCCTGTTTTAATCCTGAAGAAGCGGGACGAGAATCCGCTGAAAGCGCAATAAGGACACGGGGGGGCGACAGGATATCGTCAGGAACGTACGATGTCATTTTTGGAAAACAGCCCGTAACTGACTTATTTGTCAATATAGTAATACCCGCCTTGAGTCTTGCTTCAATTAATACGTCAGATACCCCCTTTCTGGGGAAATTGGGGCAAAAAATTTCATCTGAATTATTAACTGTCTATGACGATGGCGCCATAAAGGGCGCTATTGGCAGTAAAAAAATCTCTTGCGAGGGAATTCCTACAGGAAGGACAGACCTCATCCACAACGGTTCTCTTGTGGGGTTTCTTGCAAATAATTACCTTTCGAAAAAATGGAACAACAAAATCGCATCATTTATACCTAGAAATGGGTTCCGCTTTGAAAAGGGGGGGAGGAGTCATGCGATACAACCAAGGATATGTCCAACAAATATTGTCATAGAAGGCAAAGAAGAAGTATCTGGTCAATCTTTATTGTCGAAAATAAATGATGGTATCTATATCGGCAGGATTTGGTATACTTACCCTATCAATGGACTTGCAGCGGGTGACTTTACCAGTACCATCATTGCGGATTCTTACGTGGTGAAGGGAGGTAAAATTATCAAACCGCTTAGACCAAACACCATAAGGATTAATAATAACATAACGGATATATTAAATAATATTATTGCTGTATCAAATGATAAAAGGCAGACGATTGTTTGGGGAGGAGAAGAGGTCGTCCTTGCACCGGAAATTGCGGTTCAAGGTGTTAAGTTAGATAATATCTCGGGTTTTATCGTTTAAAATGTTTGTTGAGTTTTGATCATAAATTTTTTACAATTATCCGGGAAAGGAGGCAGAGCGGCAATAAACTCGTAATTTAGAATAATTCTTTCGTATGGTTTAAAATATTATAAAAGGAGATTGATCATGCGTGCAAAAGTAGATCCTGACATTTGTACAGGTTGTGAACTTTGTACACAAACGTGTCCAGAGGTGTTTTATATGAAGGGGGATGTGGCTGAGGCAAAAAATAGCGATGTGTCCCCTGAAAACGAAGACGCCTGCAGGCAGGCTGCTGAAGAGTGTCCGGTTGAAGCTATAATAATTGAAGACTAACTAAATAACAAAAAAGACCTTACACACCTCGCGAATGATGTGTAAGGTCTTTTTATATTTAGCGGGCGCTAAACATCGAGCAGCGGTCTTCTGCCAATTCTTCTTCTTCTCTTTAAGATGGCGCGCCCACCCTTTGTACGCATCCTTTTTCGAAAACCACACATCTTTTTATGCTTTATAGAACTCCGTCTGATATTTACCTTCATAATTAACGCTCTCCTCTAAAATTTTTCAATGAGGCTTGGATAAATTAAAATTTTGGCTACAATATCACACTTCTTAATTTTTTGTCAAGATATTTTACAAGAACCACTGAATCGTTGCTTCTGTGCCGACACCTTAAATTTAATGTATAGGAATTTTCAAATCTGTGGTTGTAGAACGAATAGCCTCTTCGCTCTACATTAAAAAGTAACCGAAGGCCTAATTAAAAACCTTGAAAGTGTTAAAATCAAAGTATTAAAATCGTATTGACATTAATCTTTTGAATTGATAATATGTCGCGACTAATCATAAATGTCATGTCCAGAAAATAGTTAAGACTAAAAAAGTTTTCCTTAATTTCCTGCTACAGTAAAGAAAGGGGTGATATTTTGTTTTAATTAAGCTATTCATAAATGGGTCTTCCATAAAATTACCATGTATATTTCTATTGTTATAAAAGGAGAATTGTGATGCAAACAACGACAAAAAGGGATCTATGCGAGAAGATTGCTAGAAGAACAGATAACACCCATATGGTCGTAAAGAAGACGATCCAAATGTTTTTGGATGAGATCATCGGTGAGCTTGCACAAGGCAATCGTATCGAATTGCGCGATTTTGGAGTTTTCGAAATACGCCAGCGTGCAGCCCGAAAGGCAAGAAACCCCAGAACCGGAGAAGTGGCTTATGTGCCTGCAAAAAATGTGGTAGTGTTCAAAGTTGGAAAATTAATGCGGGAAAAGGTTGGCAATCCAACTCAGGCCCAACAACCTACCCAGGGCACTTAACTATGCGGATACTCTATGTTCAAACAAAAGCAGGTCATTGAAAAAGGAATTATAAAATATATTAATGGCAATCGTGCAACTGTTGAAATAATAAAGCCTGATTCACAGGAGTGTAAAAGTTGCGGTGTTTGCATGGGGATAGAAAACAAATCCAATCTTTTAGAAGTCAAGGCATTCCCTGGTTTAGATGCGGGTCAGCAGGTAACGTTAAAAATAATCGAATATTCTCCGTATAAAGGCATGTTTCTCGTTTTAATTCTCCCTGTCATCAGCCTGATGATTGGCAGCTTATTAGGGCAGAAATTTTATTTTATCTACCCAAATTCGCAGGACGTTAGAATGGTATCTTGCGGGTTTATTTTCTTTATGCTGTCTATTTTAGCCGTAAGTATATATGATAAAAAAATAAGAAATAAAAAAAACATACATCGGAAAATCATATCAATAGATATTCAAAATAATTTTAGTCCAATTACAAAGTAAGCTGTCACGTCTTTATTAAAAACTTTTCTGAATTCTTCGTTTCGTATCAAATGGATATGGATCAAATGCCCTCAACATCTGATAAAACATTGGCATCTTTTCACCAACAAACATGCGATCTTTATGTTGGTAAACTATTAGGAGGAAAATATGAAATAATAGAAAAGATTGCTGTTGGAGGCTGGAGTACTATATATAAAGCCAAGAGAAGGTTGCTTAATATTGACGATGTTGTAGCCGTGAAAATATTGCATATAAATTTAAGTGATAATCCGCAAGACATTAAGAGATTTTATAACGAAGCAGCTACTATCTGTGAATTACGCCATCCCCATGCAATTCATCTGTATGATTTTGACCGGGATGCAAACGGTACCATTTATATGGCCATGGAGTTTATTCACGGCAAGAATTTAAAAGAAACTATAAGGGACATTGGGCCATTTAATGTGGGAAGGATGTTACATGTCATTTTCCAGGTTTGTGACGTAATTTCGGCAGCTCACAAGCATTCAAAAAAGATTATACATCGGGATATTACGCCTCAAAATATCATGTTATCTAAAGCCGGAGAGTTAGGCGATTTTGTAAAAGTTTTAGATTTTGGAATAGCAAAACTCCGAACGCATGACAGTGTATCTCTGACCGGAAGCATTGTGGGAACCCCTCTTTATATGGCGCCCGAACAATGGAGAGGTGGGTGTGACGAAAGGACAGATATCTATTCTCTGGGAACAATCATGTATGAAATGTTGACGGGTGAGACCCCATTTAGCGGGGATCAAATTACCTTGATGAATAAACATCTGAATGAAAAGCCCCCGCCTTTCCGGAAGGTACACCCAAAAATAGAGATTCCCAAATACATTGAGCGCATTATTTTCGATTGTTTAGAAAAAAACAAGGATAAGAGACCCCAATCGGTAGACGAACTCAAGTCGTTGTTACAAAGTGGGAAAAGCAGCGCCAGATTAAAATTTACGAATTATTCTAAAAGTAGCATACTTGGGATAATTCTCATCGTTCTGTCAATACCGTTAGCGTTCTATGCGTACCTTATGTCAAAGGAACAGAAAGAAAATACTGCAATTCCAAACAATCTGGTTTCTTTTCTTGACGCATATAAAGGCACCGCGGTATTTCAAAAAAACGATAATGATACTATGCAAACGATTCGGGACAACACCTTTGGATTGTTTTCATATAGAGAGATGAGTAAAAATAATGGATTATATAATAACAATACTATCATAGGCAGGATGTCAATCTCAACCCCACATTCCGGTAACGATACGGATTTTAATCATACTGCCAATGCGAAAGTGACCAGCAGCAATAATTCTCCTGATAAAGTAATTGACAATATTCGGAAATATGACATTGTTAAGGACAGAAAAGAAACGGTACAAGATCCAAAGGAAATAGTAAAAAGTGAGATACCAGGTTGGTTGCAGGATTATAAAAAGGCCTTGGAAAAAGGAGAAATTAAAACATTAAAAGAAATGGGGCATATATCTACTGAAAAAGAGGAAAAGAAACTCAGGCAACATTACCTGTATGTTCGAGATGTTAATATATCTATCAAAAATGAGGTAATTGATATAAGCGATGATCAAAGTCAAGTTACCGTTAGCTTTGACAGGGTTGATGAATGGACCGATGAGCGTGGTAACCGACATAGAGAAGTTTTGCCAAGAATAACCAAAACGCTGTGTAAAGAAGATGGTACATGGAAGATTGTAAAAAAGAGCAATGAGTTAACCCGGCAAGCCATACTCTATAAAAAGTATAAAGACGTGCTGGATAATATTACGGTGAAATATGGTGGTTTACTGGAACAAATCAATGATCGTTTTAGGAAATAAATTGAGGCATTAAGGAACTTTTTTGGGTTGCGGTTACGCTGCGCTGGATAATATGATATATCGATATAATATTTGCTTTATAGCATGTACATTAACCTTTGTATTTTGTCAAACTACATTCCCGAATAGTATGAGCGTTAGTACTAACTCAGGTATTACAGATATTAAGGCCACTGGCCAGGCTCCCGGGAGAATTCTTAGTGATCAGGGCAGTCCATTGAGTAACGCTATGGACGTTTCGAATATTGCTCCCTGTGCAATAGCTGCAAGCAGCGGTGGGGGTACAGGCGATTTTGGCCCGGCAGTGATGAATGATGGCAGGGAAAAGGAAGATTGTTCTTACCATTGGATAAGAACGCGGGATACACTTGGGCAAAAGAAGAGTGCTTGGATCCGGCTTGATTGGAATGAAAAAGTGACCGTTACAAACATGACCATTCAGACAACGGAATGCAACGAAAGTTGCGGTGATGATTCAAAAGACCCTCTTTATATAGATTCAGGCAGAAACCTTGGTATCGGGTCGGTTCAGTATTTAGGTAGGAATGGAATTACGTGGATTCGCGACAGTGAATTTGTAAACAAAACAGGAGATATTGAATATTCGTTCAGAAAACCTATAACTACGAAAGCTATTCGGATCAGGAGAATTTCGCCTTCCACGCAATGTAAGGGACAACAATCTAACCCCGTTGTTTTTGAATGGAAGGTCTACGGTACACCTGTCTGCAGATAAATACCTCCAACGCTTTTCTCACCGATGATAGTTTTTATGATTTTGATAGGCAATCAGCAATTGGCTAAATAATTAGCCGCAACCAAATGACCACCCTTCTTTCTCCTCCTTCGCAAGGAGGGGATTACGGAGAGGTAAAAACTTACCGGAAAAAGAAGTTTTTACAGGTAGGAGTATAAGAACAAATTTTTTCTTGACTTTCAATAACATTTAATGTCTATTTATACCCATATTTTATGTGCCGATAAAGGCAAACCCTGAGTGATCAGGGGGCGCAAAGTAAAGGGTCTTAAACTTACAGGGAAGTAGGGATAGAAAAGATAGCCTTACTGCCGAAGACATGTTCTCCATTCAGCGAACGTCTTTGCAGTAAGGCTTTTTTTTTGAAAGGAGTTTACATCATGCGTGCAATGTTTTTCACAGCACCTGTTTGGTTCTTTGTTTTCTTGTCCGCCTTTTCTTCTCCCGCAATCGGGAAAGAGCAGTGGGTTTCCGAATCAGATCAGGGTATGCATGAATTCGGCGAAAGGGTACTTCAGGATTTGAATTGTCAGTACGATACAGAACTTTTGAGGGAGTGTATGGGGTTTTATTTGGATAACCAGCAGTTTGACAGCCCACAGGGAAGCTACACCAAGGCTATTCGCCTTGGGTATCAGATTGTTACGGTCGATCGCAAGGACATCGAGACGTATACCACTATGGCCTGGCTGTTGTGGTCGAAATGGGTGTGTTGGACTAAAAATCCGGATCGAATGCCCGATGGTGAGGGAAAAGCTGATGAAGCCGTTGATCTTCTGAATTGGGGAAAACAGTGGAACCTGAAATCCGGGCGTTTTTATAAAGAATCCGCAGATACGATATGGCCGTTGGCGAAATATCACCGGACGGATCTTTACGATTTTGTGATTGAGAACTATCGAAAAGCGGATCTTTTGGCGGGGTCAAATGACCTCCTGAGAATTCGAATCCGTTTGAACCTTGGTCATATCTACCGGCAAATTAACGAGAAAAAACCTGCTATCTATTGGTATAAAAGGGTCATTGAGATTGCCCCCAACAATGAAGTTGCTGCCCGTTATCTTGCGCGTTTGGAAAATGAACCTGATAGGAAAACCCTCCAATAGCATGATTGGGCCATCGTGGGGCGGTGCTAAATTTTCCCGGAGAAATTGGGAAGGGATATCCCCTGTTTATTATGGTTTGGAAGGTCTTATTTTAGTGGATAAACAAAAACACTAACCTTATCAACCCTATTATCAAGAGTATAATTCCTACGAATTTAGCTAACTTCTGAATAAAAATCAGTAATATGCCTAATCCAATTATGATAAATGGGCTAGCTCCACTTATAAAATCACCAATTTGCTGAGGAATGGACATCGCTTTAGGAATTACTTCCTGCCCAAAAACAACTTTTAATGTGAAAAAATTTATAATCAATAAAGTGATAAACAGATATCTCTTCATGCATTTCATAATGAGTTTCTATTCCGGATGAAATATTTAATTAGAGACTAAAATAATTACCAGGAAAGTTTACGAGAATGGATTTAGGCCTTCCAGACAGGGCATAATTTAGTCACAGTTTTGATTTCTGTATCGTGATTAAATCATTCCTTTGGACTTTAAGTCTTTAATTTCCCTTGTTATTACATCTAGACTCTTTTCTGCAAATATCTTTTTTCTTTCCTCCGTGTAATCGCCGTATCCTTTTTCGTGTTCCATAACAAACATTGTAGCACCCGCAATACCCAGTTTTTCAACGAGGGCATCCCACCCTTCTCTTTTAATTTCATTCAATGTTTTTAGCATATATCACCTCCGTTAAAAACTCTAAAATACCATATACTTTAACCTTCAATTTATCCTGCAATGCCTTTCCTCTCTTTATAATGCTATTATCGCATGTCACAAAATATTCAGCTAATCCGCTCTCAGCCATTGCGATGTGAAGAGCATCAATACTCTTAAAACCATAACTATTTATTATTCTCGCCCGTTCTATTATGTGTGCTGATAGTTCAACAAAATGAATCGCTCTTTTTAAATAAGTCCTCACCCTTCTTTTTCTTTCCGTGTCAACAATTTGTTCACACTCGTATAACAAGGCATCGGAACTAATAAGTTGAATTTTACTATTTTCCACCCAGTGGAGTACAACATAAAAAGCCATTGCCTCAACAAATATTTTCTCATCCATTTGATAATCATCAAACGGCCTATTATAAACACAACTATCTAAGTAAACGCGAAACATATAATAAAATCACTGAGAATTCGCTGCCTAAATGTAATAGGAGAATGGTAATGCTGACAGGTAAGGGTTATTCCTTTTATATTTTTTCAGCCTGCCTACCCACTTATCAAAAGGGGATTTTTTAAAAGATTTTTTAATATAGAATGTACCATTTTTTTCTTCAAAGGCTAAGTCTTCTCTTGGCCGAATACCAAGTTTATCTCTGATTTCTTTGGGAATAGTTACTTGACCTTTAGAAGTAATTTTTACCGTCAACATAAAGCCTCCTATCGAGCTCCATTGCACGTTAATAACAATAGTACATTACTCTCGTAATTCTTTCGTGACTTTGTTGAATTACAATCTTATCTTTAACATAATTTCAATGAATTTCCAATAAGATTTTCACGGCTTTAAAAATAGGGATTTTTCTTTTTTTGTATAGATACCCAATCTCAAAAATCACCACAGATGGGATGATAATAATGTTTTCCTCTCATCTGCCATTTTTAGTATTTGATTAATTTGACTCATTTTTCAAACAAAACAACGTCTATCCTATACCTAACCCATAGTGTCTCTTATTATTTCTTTCCCTATTTTTTTGTCCTCATAATGCGCTTATTATCCATTGGCTTAATCTCGAACATTTCTGCCAATTAACTAAATTCATTACAGGCGGGATGTCGTCATATTGGTTTAAATTATTTTTCAATAAAACCTCTCTTTCGCCATCTGCGTCCATTTACAAGACTCTCGAAATCACCGTTTTTTAATTCCAGCTTGTCAGCGTGGTCAGTAACAATTATCTGTGGTCGTATTCCAGTTTTTTTTTCTGTATCATCACAGAACTTTACCAATTGATCGTACACATTAGTAACAGCTTCAATATCAGTATCTTTCTTAAGTTTGCTACGGTCAAATTCCTCAGCTTCGTCTATTTCAATGCTCGGAAAATAGACTTGGCTAGGCTGATCTATAAAAAGCACTGGTGGAACTATACTTTTTTCACCTATTGAGCAAAAATAATATTGTAAACTTAAAAAAAGACTTAGATGGCAGTAAAGCCAATTTGCCCCACTACCCATAGAACGAAGAAATATTTTATGACCATCTCTCTCTTGATATAGATCAAAGGTGTTTAAATCAAATTTCAGATTAATTGGTTTGTAAGACTCCTCGAAATCAAACTTTTCGCCAATTTCATTCATTTTTTTGTTAATGTTCTCACCTGCTCTTTTCATCTTCTCAGATATATCGTATTTTACGTTAAATATTGTACTTGTTGCTTTTATTTTTTGCTTGTATTCCTTGATCTCATTTTCAATAACATCTTGATTTGATTCTACAATGTTTTCCAGAAAACTTTCAATTTTATAGAGAATTTTTTGTGCCTGTCTTTCAAGGCTTTGTTGCTTTTGTAAATTCTTGTCAATAGCTTCTATTCGATCTATTTCACTATTTAACTCGGCTATTTTCTTTTTCTCTTCTCCTATCTTATTTTCCAGCTTTTGTTTTTCTTCCAGAAACGAATCCAGGAAATAAGGAATTTTCTGTAATTCTGAGTTTAACCATTTAATTGCCTCAGACAATCGAATTTGTTCATTATTTACAGTAGTATGCACTGTTTTACAAAATGGACAAATACTGGTTTGATTTCTGGTAGGAATAATTGTGTTTGATAGATTATTAGATTTCGCAGAATACTGTTTTGCAAAATTTATTGAGGCATTAATATTATTAAGTTTGGAATTAAGATTTCTGACTTCTAGAGTAAGAGTTTGCCTTTTCTCTTTAAGGCTCAACAACTCCGTATTATAACTATCTGAATTATAATCCACATTAACAATGAATGCCGAAAGTTTTTCCAAATGCTGCTTAGGATGTTTGACCATTTCAGAGGCTTGTGTTTCCAATGACCTTCCAGTAACCGCATGATACTCTTTCAGATGGAAACCCAGCTTTCCAATTAGTGAATTTTGATATTCCCTTTCTCTTTCTTGCTTTAATTCCAGTTGTTTTACATCTCTTTCCAGTTTCTTTAGTTCCTGCTTCTTTACAAAATATTCTTGATCTACAAAACCAGAGAATATTTTGAATTGTTCAATAGTCTGTTCTCTCTTTTCCTTTTCATCAAATCTGTAGAACAATGCGTGCTTATTCGCCACCAAATTTTGATGTTGTAATATATAAGAAATTACGTTCCTTATAGATGGTCGCCCCTTCTTTCTGCCTCGATAATCTTTTTCAGCTTCATCTTCTGTTACATCAGTAATGTCTAACCCAAAAAAGTGACCGAGTTCTTTATTAAAATCTGAAATACCCAAGAAATCATATCTGTTAAAATATTCCATACAAAAATTATCTATATTGGAAACAAAATCATTATTTTCAACTTTAATGAAAGCTTTATTTTCAGAAGGTCTTCGTGCCACTATTAAATAATTTCCATCTTTGTAAACCACTGTACAGTAAATTCTAGCTACATCGGTAATAACACCAACTGGAACAGTATAGTCTGAATTACCAAAGCAATAATCAAAAATCTCAATCATTGCACTTTTTCCAGTAGAAGATTTGCCAGTAATAATATTAAGACCTTCATTAAATGTAACAAAATGGATTTTGTCTTTATTATCTATGACCATGATGTATTTAACAAAACATCTCATAACGTTTTTACCCCTAACAATCTGTATATGGCAGGAACATCCCACGATTTGAATATTTTTACAAGATTGGCTGAACATTTGTGTAAAATTTCATGTTCTTCATTATCACAAGTAATATTACTGCTTCCAGAGATTGCGATACAATCTACACTCAAATCTTCAGTTAAAGTTAATAAGCCTGAATCAAAAGCAATTTGTAAACAAATATTTGTTAAAGGTTTAAATTCCTCAACACGTTCGGGAAGTCCAGCAATAACTTCTTGTGTTTTTAAAAATGAATACAGCGAAGAACTTGACTTTGAAGTCTTCAATTTTATTCTGCTAGGCTCATACAAAATTAATGGCAAAATCAAATAAGACAAAAGAATATCTTTATTTTGATGATTTCGATAGTTTTTATAGAATTCAATAATATAATCCACCAGGACAAAAGGATTGTTGATTAGGGCGTAAATATTATCAATTGCCTTGCTCATTTTTTCTCTCTAACTTCCATAGAATATTTTTATTTTCATCATCAGCAAGGGCGTGATACATTCCATTCTTGAAAAAAATCGGCGTATCATTGAAATTGGCTAGAGTAGGTGGTTGCTCTCCCATTATATCATCATAGAAATCCTGTGAATCTTTTACAATTTTAGCACCCGTTGTATCCCTAGAAGCTTTTCTATATTTAGGCCCATAACGGTTTACTAACTCTGTCTGAAAAACATCAATATGTGTTTTAGGAAAATTTCTTTTTTTAAAATCATCTTCAATTGTCATCATTGTCTGCCAGTATTGAGTTATAGCTTCCGACACTACGACATCATATTCAATGTCTTTTATCTTCTTTACGAAAAGATATTCACTAAATTGAACTTTTCCCTCTTTGGAAGGTTTTTGCCGAAAGTAAGTCCCAGGGAATATTTTTGTTCCAGAACAAAATTCTTCTGCTAAGCGCTCGCAACGTAACGAATAATTCTCGTAAGTAATCTCCCATTTGTTATTTTCAACTGTTTCCGGAGTCAATAAAAATCCAAGTAAAGCAGACATATAATCATCTTTTGAAGGCTCAGGAATATTTTTTGCAATTTTATCTTTCAAGGTTTGATAATACTCAGATAAGCAAGGAGAAGAATCTACTATTATATATTTATTTAAAATAGCCTTTATTGTTTCCTCAGAGGTATTACTGAAAATTTCATTTATTATTCTATTAACTTTGCTAGTTGAACCAGCATTATCATTCTTAATTTCTTTCAATATTTCATATTTATCGTTCCCAGATTTATCATTCCAACCCATAAATTTTGATTTTAAACCAATCTTTTGAGTTGTAAATAGAATTAACCAGCAATAATTATCTTGTTTAAAATCGGATCGAACCCAATTTATAAGGGTATTCCAAAAATTCTTATGCATATCAGTTAAATCATCCTTATAGTCTTTAGACTCAATTTGCAAATTATTCTTTGAAAAATCAACTAATTTATTATCTGTCAAAGTAACGTCACCATATTTTTCAATAAATATTGATTGTCCTTTAATTAGGTCATTAGCCTTATCTAAAACAATATAGAATTCATAAACGTGTCCTTTCTTAGAAGATGTTGCATTTTGCGGTAGCTTTTTTTTCATATCACAATCTCCATGATACCGTTATTGTTGATTCAGCATCATTAATAATAATTTAAGATGCACCCCATTGTTTAGACAAGTGGCATACTTTTATTAATCCTTACATATATCGAGATATTTTGCTGCTAATATCGAAAGCACCTCTTGATCCGCCTGGCTTATGATGGATTTTTTGGCCTGTTCCGGGGCGAACATGGAGATGAATCCATTGTAAATAAGAGACAACACCTCTAATCGGCTCAAAGGTATTTTTTTCTTATCATTAATCATTCCTGAAAGCCAGATAAATTCTTCAGATAAGGGATAGACAAAGGAATCACAGCTTGATGCCTTGTGTGATATGGTGGGGTTATCGGTGTTGATGGATAAAAGCATTTTGCCGCGAAAGTCGTCATTGTTGTACACATATTCTTCTTGATGCATATTTTTCTCTTTATCTTTCATTTCCTCATGAAATACCCTGATTCCATTGGTAAACTGATTACTCTTGGGGCAAAGTTCCACGCAGATTCTTCTTTCCGAGATTAATCGTTTGAGTTCTTCGTCATCCTTTATAGAAAGACCGTGTCCAATCCGTGATGCGTTAAGCATAAAGATTGCGTCTTTCACACTCTGCGCGCGTTCCGTCTCCCCCGCGTGAATCGTGGAAAGCAGGCATTTCTCAAATGCCTCTTTATAAAAGGGGTGGAGTTCCGCCGGAAGGTTATTTCTTTCTATTCCCGCGACGTCTAAACCAGAAACATGGGGTATCATAAAACCCTCTGCCTCGGAGATTTTGTTATCTTTTATATATTTGAGGTATTCATCCCTCATATCTACTGCGGTGTTTATAAATTTAATAATATCTTTGCGATCACGGTCACGTTTAATCGAAATAAGCAAATTCGCAGAAATTATATCTGGAGTTTTGAGTAGCTTCTTTATGCCATACTCCAAGCCGACACAAATCAGTTTGCCTGCCAGTGTACTGTTGGGATTTTTTAAATCTAATGGGTTTAAAAATCCCTGGGGTGTTGTTCGTAATTCAAGATGTATGACATTATCCGAGATTTCTTTTTCCTGATTGTTTCCTTTTCCAGGCTTTTTTAGCAAGATTCTTTTTTTAACCTTTTTTGCCGCAGCCCATTCAGGTATACTTATGGAAGAAAGAAGCACAGTATCGGCAAATTGCATTAAACTACTGCCGACAAGGCCGGTAGATGCCAGATAACGTTCAAGTCCGTATGGATTATTTGCCCTGCCGGTTGATAACATTTCGCTGAGAGGCTCAAAAATATTTTCTCCGTAATCATGACTAAATAATTCTTTAATAAATTTGTCAGAAATAAATTTATAAGAACTAGGTAGCTGAATATTATTTATCAGATATTTGCAGTCTCTGAATAATTCCAGATTATGAATGTTTGTTTCACCATCTGTTTTCTTTTTAAGCTCTCTTCGTAAACAATGAATTCTTACATAAGCTTTATGATATAATTTTTTCCATCTCTTTTTATCGAGTACGATGCTACCGAGCAAAACATTAATCAAACATGCAATTTGCTTATTGTTGAACAGCTTATCAATGATTGAAACCAGATAATTAATAACATCGTTGAGAAATATAACTTCGGCGCTTTGGTATTCCTTAGAAAAATAGTGCAAAAATCTTCGTCTGAAATCAACATCCTTTAAAGTAATTTCCTCGTCTTCTGGAGGATTCAAGGTTTTTTGTATAATACTACTTATACTTTCTGTTATTTCTGTGATTTTATCTCTATACTTCTCATACTTCTCATTACCTTGGCACTCCCAATAATTGTTCCAATGATAAAGAGAAATGAGAGACAGTATGTAACACCATTTTGGAGGTATGGCAGTGCCGAAATGGACGTGGTTATCAGCTTTTGGAATGTTTCTTATCCACGTAAGATCATCAGTCTTTTCAACTCGGCCATCTGCATTGGGAAAAGATATTTTTGAATCAAATAAATTCTTTGTAATCTGACGGGGAATTGAGCTTATACAAGGAAAGTTATTTGTGGTAAGAAAATCGAATCGTGTTGCATCTTTTAGTTCAAGCGGAGCGCCGGCTCGTACAACTGCCAGGGCAAGCCCTTCAGGAGTAATGTTGGTGTCAAACCTTGATTTGTGATTATTAGACACCATAACATATAAGGGTAGGCATCGCCTGCCATTTATTCTGTTTCCATGGATCTTTTCCAAATCACAATCAGTCCTGTAAATAATAACAATATCATCTTTTTCTAGAAGAGATTCCATAAAATAACCATTCACCTTTAGGTCCACATATCGAAAATCATATCCTGCCGGTGATCGAAGGTATTTCTTGGGTATCCAGAGTTTTTCAACAATCTGAAATACTATACTACTTGAAATGACTTTCCTATTCATTTCATTGTAAATCTTAGTTTGAACTTAACTTTTTAAAGAACGATAATCTTTACCTCTATGTTCGATGTCATAAATTTTTATGTGTTTATCTTTGTCGTAAACCCAGTAAATTATACGATAGTCTCCAACCCTTGTTTTGCAAAGACCGCGCAGGTCGTCTGGTAAAGATTTAAGGGGGTGGTGTATTATTTTGTCTGCATTATCTGCAAGCCAATCAATTTTTTGGCCAATTCTTCTCTGCAATGGTTTGTCAAGTTTTTTGAATGAGTTTTCAGCATCTGGTAAGAATGTTATTTTATACATAGGTCTTTTTTAAGAAATTGCCAATCCGTACCTTTTCCTTGAATATCATCTTGTCTGGCCTTGCGCATTTTTCTTATAAATTGAGGATTTTGAGATAAAAGCCAATCTTCAAGATCTTCTTTAGTATCAGCCGTTTCAAAAACACTAAGTGGAAAAGTGATCTTAATAGGTTTTGTCTTTTTCCTGGTTAAAGGCATACGATATTTCCTTTCTCTAAAAATATTTAGTTAGTATAAATCATCTTTTCGAACCACATAGATATTTTTTCCCTGCAACTGCCTTAAATCACAATCAGCCCTGTCGATAACAACAATGCCATCTTCTTCTCAAAGTAGTAAGGCCTGCTGCTATACCAGGGAATGGGCTATGCTTTTTAAAGCTTCCGATCTCGTCGTTTTAGAGAGGGGTTCAAATTTTAAAATTAGACTACAATCGAGTGGTGGTGAGATGTATCAATGGTTTGCTACCCTTGAATTTATTGGTGGAGCTGAGGGGATTCGAACCCCTGACCTTTTGAATGCCATTCAAACGCGCTCCCAACTGCGCCACAGCCCCACCTGAATGTTCTTAACCACAGAAACCACGGAGAACAGAGAAATATTTTTCCTGTTTTTCTGCGGTGATTTCTGATTTTTCAGTATTCAAAATACCATGATACATAATTATTGTCAAGGCTTTTCGGTCTGAATTTAGATTGATTCAGGGTGAAATTTTGATAGAATTCAAATTCTTCTGAAGGCATTCAGAAGAATTTGTAGTGTAATCACTTATTAAAGGGAATATGAATGGCGAAGAGGGAGTATAATTTTACCGATATTGAGAAAAGATGGCAAGGATTTTGGGAGGGTTGTGGCCTATTTCATACCGACGAGAGTAGCAGGAAAGAAAAATTTTACTGTCTCGTCATGTTTCCCTATCCATCAGGTACCCTGCATGTTGGTCACGGCAGAAACTACATTATTGGTGATGTCGTTGCGCGTTACAAGATTATGAAGGGCTACAACGTCCTTTCGGCAATAGGTTGGGATGCCTTTGGTCTTCCTGCTGAGAATGCTGCCATTAAAGGTGGTATCCATCCTGCCATCTGGACTAAGAACAATATTAAGGCCATGAAGCGGCAACTTCACCGATGGGGTGTCGGGTATGATTGGAACAGGGAGATTACTTCCTGCGATCCTGATTATTATAAATGGACTCAATGGATATTCCTGAAACTCTACGAGCATAACCTGGCTTATAAAAAGAAGGCTGCCGTAAATTGGTGTCCGTCCTGCGCTACCGTGCTGGCTAATGAACAGGTTGTGGACGGTTGTTGTGAGCGCTGTGATACCCCTGTACGGCAACGAGACCTTGAGCAGTGGTTCTTCCGTATCAGTCAATATGCCCAGAAACTGCTGGACGATATTTCCTTGCTGGAAGGCTGGCCTGAACGGGTCAAGACCATGCAGGCAAACTGGATCGGCCGTAGCGAAGGGGTACGAGTTGATTTTAAACTGGAAAATTCAGGTAAGGCATTACCCTGCTTTACCACACGCCCTGATACGCTTTATGGTGTGACTTTTGTTTCCTTAGCGCCAGAACATTCCATCATTGAGGAGTTAATTTCTGGCACTCTTCAGGAAAAGGCGGTGATGGACTTTGTAGATAGGGTACGCAACCAGGGGATCGTGGAACGAACTGCTGAAGCAACGGAAAAGGAAGGTATATTTACTGGCAGGTACGTCATCAATCCTGTCAATAACGACAAAGTTCCCATTTGGGTAGCCAACTACGTCCTTATGGAATATGGCACGGGGGCTGTTATGGGTGTGCCGGCTCATGACCGGCGGGACTTCCTCTTTGCCAGGAAATATCAACTGCCGATTAAAGTGGTTATTCAACCTAAAGGGGAAGAATTAAGAGCCAATACCATGAAAGAGGCATATGTCGATAATGGCATACAAGTCAATTCGGGAAATTTCGACGGGATGTCTAATACAGAGGCGATAAAGAAAATTGCCATGCACCTCGAATACAAAGGCCTTGGCACAAAGACCGTAACCTATCGGTTGCGGGACTGGCTTATCTCCCGGCAGCGTTACTGGGGTGCACCTATCCCCATTGTCTATTGTGAAAAATGTGGTACGTTGCCAGTGCCTGAATCACAACTCCCTGTGGTACTTCCCGAAACGGTAGAATTTAAATCGCACGGCATGAGTCCTTTGGCGGAGGTAGATTCTTTTATTAACACAAATTGCCCAAAGTGTTCTGGAATGGCACGGCGGGAGATCGATACGATGGATACGTTCGTGGATTCGAGCTGGTATTTTCTGAGGTATCTTTCGCCAAAGGATGACAGCCAGCCTTTTGTCACAAAGAAAGTTAACAAATGGTTACCGGTAGATCAGTATATTGGCGGGGTGGAACATGCCATCCTGCATCTCCTCTACTCACGTTTTATTACCAAGGCGCTTTACGATTTCCGATATATCAATTTTAAAGAACCCTTTCAACATCTTTTTACCCAGGGCATGATTATCAAAGAAGGTGCCAAGATGTCTAAGTCTAAGGGCAATGTGGTAAGCCCCGATATCCTCATTGATAAATATGGGGCCGATACCCAGCGGCTCTATATCCTTTTTATTGGCCCACCCCAGAAGGATGCCGAATGGAATGACCGTGGGGTGGTTGGTGCATACCGATTCCTGAACCGCCTGTGGCAGAAGATTACTGATTATGAGGATGTATATGCAAAGGTGCAGCGTGCGGATATTGATATGAACAAACTTTCACCTGCGGCAAAGACCCTTTACCGTCAGACGAATCAAACGATTAAGAAGGTCACAGAAGATATGGAAACTTCCTGGCATTTCAATACGGCCATTGCCGCTGTGATGGAGTTATTAAACAATGTGGATGTATTTAATGTTGTCATACCCAGCAATGCTGCGGAAGAGCTTAATTTTAACGTCTTTCGCCACACTATGGAAATAACCCTCTTACTCATGTCCCCTTTTACTCCACATATCTGCGAGGAATTGTGGGAAGCTATTGGGCATAAACCAAGCATTTTCCAGCAGACATGGCCTGCGTATGATAAAAACGCTATTCAGGAGGAAGTGGTAGAGATTGTTGTTCAGATCAATAGTAAGGTCAGAGGCCATCTATCTGTGCCCATCGATGTGAGCAATGCTGATTTGAAAAGACGTGTGTTGAGCGATGAGCGCATTGCCGGATTTTTGAATGGCAAGGAGGTTATGGATATCGTCGTAGTGCCCAAGAAGTTGATGAATATTGTGGTAAAATAACGGAGACTTGATAGCGTTTATGCCTGCAAATGGGAGTTTTTCAGGAAAGTTTTAAAACGGATTTACATAAAAAACAGGGGCGAACGGTTGTTCGCCCCTGTTTTTTATTAAAAAAATAACCCTTTTTTAGATAACCGTATTTATACGGGCTGATATCTTGCGTGTTTCTCGGTATACACGAGCGCTCCGGTCTTGCAAGCTTCAACGCATGCCATAGTATCAAATCCCTTACAATCGTCACAATTGAAGGCAAAATTGAGCTCAGTATCTTTCGTAATAGCGCCAAAGGGACACTCTGTTACACATGCCCAGCACCCGACGCATTTTTTTGTGTCAATGATCACGTTTCCATCTTCATACTTTGTAATGGCGCCATATTCACAGGCTGCCATACACTTAGGTTTTGTGCAATTTTGGCATACCGTCATGTGGGGTTTGTCTTTCCTGATAGACACTTGCAATCGGTTGCGAGGTTTGGGTGTCTCAGCAAAGGCCTCAACCAGATTCATTGATCGAGAGTGTCTCACCGCGCACTCTATCATGCACTGCTTGCACGTGACACACTTATCTTTTACAAATTTCTTCTTTAACATGTAATCATACTCCTTAAGTTTATTGCATGGAAATTTTTACTCCATCTTATAGCTTAAATTAGGTAAACTTAATTTATAATTATATATAATAATCTCAAAAATCACAACAAAAAGATACTGTGTCCAAAATTGAATTTGATCTTTCCGGATGAAATAAACTATAGTAAGGTGTTGCTATACAATTTATGTCCTCATGCAAAATCACGATCTTAAAGAGGAGTGCAATATTATGAGAGTGAAAGATATCATGGACACGACTCTGAATCTCGTCCGAACCTCAGACACCTTTGAACATCTTATACGGACACTGGATGAGGTTAAATATCGCGTTGTCTTTGTCGTTAATAGAGAGGATAAGCTGGTAGGGATTGTAACCGAAGCAGATATTATAAAAGTTCTTGTTCCTAAGTATGTATCTTTTGATGAATTCCTCATTTCTGCAATGAACGAAAACTATTTGGAAAACAAATGTATTGAAAGTAGAAATTTAACGATCACAGGAATCATGACAAAAACAATTTTATCGGCCTTTTTGTTGTTGTAGCCGGTATTGTTCAGGTCGGGTTGATTTCCAAGCTTTCGGATAGTATGATTTCATTGACAAAACCAGATGCAGAAAACATGTTTACTACAGCCATTATAACCCTGTGGTTTTCTGCCATTGCTTCAACGGTTATGGAAAATACCATTTTAATCGCCAGCATAATTTTCATGAAAGGAAACATGTAATGGAGTGGGGAAAATATTTCGTAGATTTTGTCTTACATCTGGATACTCACCTGTACGATATAGTAAACACGTACGGTATGTGGGTGTATGCACTCCTTTTTTTGATTGTGTTTGCTGAAACCGGGTTCGTTGCTACACCCTTTTTACCCGGTGATTCTTTATTATTTGCTGCTGGGGCAATTTCCGCTGCCGGGGCATTAAACGTATATGCACTTGTTACGATTTTGGTTGTAGCAGCAATTCTTGGTGACACGGTGAACTACTGGATTGGCTACCATCTTGGTCCTAAAATATTTAGAAAACACAAGTCTTTGTTTTTTAATCCGGAATACCTCGAACGGACAAATCGGTTCTTCGGAAAGTATGGAGGTAAAACGATTATTATTGCCAGGTTTATACCAATTATCCGTACCTTTGCGCCATTTGTCGCAGGTATTGGTCGTATGTCGTATTTGCGTTTTGCTTCGTACAACATCCTGGGGGCTATATTTTGGGTACCTGTGTTTGTCTATGCGGGGTATTTCTTTGGTAATTTGCCTATCATTAAGCAGAATTTCAGCCTTATGATTGTTGCGATTATCATCATTTCACTGATACCTGCGATTCTCGAATATGTTAAGCATCGCCGTGTGAAGGTGCAAACAACACATGATGAGCTTTCTTCATAGGGGCATGGCACACTTTATAATTGAGGAATTTTAAAATTGTATGATTCCCCTTTAGAAAGAGGGGATACAGGGGTGTGTAAATTTGCCGGAACACACCCCCAACCCCTCTTTCGAGAGGGGAGCTTAAAAGTTGCCACCGGAGGCAGCCTAATTTATCTTTTGGTTTATTATGATCACGGGTTGTTTGTCAAATAATGAAAAGATCGACTATTGTACTTATCGTACTTGCAATTGTAGGCGCATGTGCACTTGGCGTAGTTACCCAGGTTATCCGTCCTGCAGAAAATGTTAACGCACTCTGGCTTGTTATTGCAGCCACATGTTTCTTCATCATATCCTATCGCCTTTACGGTGGATTCCTTGCAGCAAAGGTGCTGTGTCTCGATGACAAAAGGATAACACCTGCAATACGGTTAAGAGACGGCAGGGATTATCACCCTACCCATAAATGGGTGCTCTTTGGTCATCACTTTGCGGCGATTGCAGGGGCTGGTCCTCTGATAGGGCCAGTGCTTGCGGCTCAATTTGGGTATCTTCCGGGCTTTTTGTGGATATTGATCGGGGCTTCTGTGGGCGGTGCCGTTCACGACACAGTTATTCTGGCTGCATCGGTCAGGAGAAACGGTAAGTCACTGGCAAAAATTGCAAAAGACGAGATTGGCCCGGTTGCTGGCATTACGGCAGCAATAGCAATCTTGTTTATCATCATCGTTGCCCTGGCAGGATTAGGACTTGCCGTGGTCAATGCCCTTTCGCATAGCTCCTG
>JAUQXU010000303.1 GCA_030837935.1 Candidatus Brocadia sp. | reverse complement strand
TTTAACCTATGATTATGCAACTGTAAGATATAATGCTGAAACTGGCATTCAATCACAGGTTAATACATACAGCTATACAGGCAATTCAGAAGATATGGCTGAAGATCTTTCGATTTCTCGAATTAATAATAATGTTATAATAACCGGTATCAGCCAGATAATTATTGATAACACTGTTGCTCATTCATATATTTCAACATTGTCTTTGGATTGGGGCAGTGAAATGTTAAGCGACCCGATTATTCCCAATAACTTTTCATTATATCAAAATTATCCAAATCCTTTTAACCCGTCAACAAGCATTAAATTTGATCTAAGTTCTGCTTCAATGGTTAAACTAGCAATATATGATATGCTGGGCAGACAAGTTGACGTATTGGTAAATCAGCATTTAGATGCCGGGGCACATAATATTTCATTTAGCGCAGGTAACCTGGCCTCAGGTATTTATTTCTATAGACTTGAAACAACATCATTTAGTGACGTGAAAAAAATGACTTTAGTCAAATAAAAATTTCTATAACCTTAAGCTAGCGAAATTAAAAAATGGAAGCGATCTTAAATAGTAAAATGACACTTGAATGTGTTGACCTATTGAACCGGCAGGCAGATTCTGCCAGAATGATTGATACTGTTTTGGCTCTGGAAATCTCTAAAGAGGCTATTTCAAAAGCCAAAGAACTGAACTACATGAAAGGATTGGCTAAAGCTAATCTTAATGCTGGTATCTGCAGCCGTTTATCATCTAATTTTGAAACATATCTTCAATACTACGAAGAAGCTATTTCAATTTACAGGGAAATTGGAGATAGAAATGGCGAATCAAGGACATTAAACTCTATTGCGAATTTATATTTGATGTTAAGCAACTTCCCTAAAGCACTTGAATATTTTGATGAATGTATTTACGTACTTGAGAGTATCGGAGATATAGATTTTGAAGCTACAGTCCTTTCAAACAGAGGATTGGCCTGCCAGCAGTATGGTGATATTGACTCTTCACTTAAGAATTATCTGCAAAGCTTAAGCCTGCTTTTAAGTAATAAAAAAGAATTACCATATTATTTATTCAACAATTTAGGTATTATTTATCTTGAAATTGGAAATTATCAAATAGCTTTAAAATACTTCAATTATGCTTTGAAGATTGAGGATAGAAGCAAAAATGTATTGGAACAGGCGTACATAGTAGCTAATATAGGCAGAACTTACCTTTATATGGAAGACTTTTTAAATGCTATTACTTACCTGACAGAAGCAATGATTATCATGAAGAAATTTGGCGACAGACAGGCTGAATCACAGGTATTCAGCAATCTGGGCAAAGCTAACATGAAAATGAGATGCTTTCCGGAAAGTGTTAAATTCTTCAACAAATCTTTAAAATATTACAGAGAAATTGGCGATGCAAGCTCAGTCGGTCATACATTATGTGAACTTGGCGAACTGTACTTTGAATTGAATGACTATGTGACCTGTAAAAAGTACTTTTATGAATCTCTGGAAATTTCTAAAGATATTCATGATGAGATAAATGAAGCAAGAACTTATATGGGATTTGGCAAACTTTACACAAAATTCCTGGATACAGAAAAAGCTACATATTATCTTGAATTAGCGGCTGAACTTGCCGGTAAAAGATCATCATACAAAGAATTAGGCAGGATCTATAAACTTCAGTATGATTCTCACATGGTAGTTGGACAGCCAAAAGAAGCAAAGACATTTCTTAATAAACATCATGATTGTCTGAACAAGCTTATTCAGATGGACGAAAATAACTGCCTGAAAACATTCACTTCAGTAAAGTTTAACATTGATGAGGAAATTGAGAATAGTATTCATACAGAAAAAGGGGCAAAAAACATAAAATCAATGGTTGCATAAAAATAGAAATTATCTAATAAACGGAATTATTGATCTTACCGTGAGGCGGCTTAATAGCCGCCTTTTTTTATTACCTGAATTATTGATACCTTGAATAAGCTATGATTTAGCTATATTTTTATAGATTGGATAAGTCTAAGCTTAAAATATACAGTGATTTTGACGGAACAATCACCATTTATGACGTATGGATGGAATTGGGTGAATATTTCATAAAGGATAAAGAGACATGGGCTAATACAATAAAGCAGTTTGAATCACAGGAAATCAGCACCAGGGAGTGTTTCATAAAAGAATGCGGATTGATGAAGGATTTCGACCTTGAGAAATTTAATGAAATAATAGATAAGCAAAGGATCGATCCTACTTTTCCTGATTTCTATGAATTTTGCAAAAAACGCGATATACCGCTGATGGTACTGAGCGAAGGAATGGATTATTACATTGGACGGGTACTGAAAAACAATAAGTTTGATATTCCGTATTTTGCAAACAGGATAGTGATTTCCGAAGACAAGTCTTCATTCAGCCTGGATTTCCCATATTCTGATTCGGACTGCACAAAATGCGGAACCAGCAAACGAAATATA
>JAUQXU010000302.1 GCA_030837935.1 Candidatus Brocadia sp. | reverse complement strand
TATTACCAATCCCCTGAGAGCTGAGGGATTTACTTTAGAGAGCTGAAGGAATATATTAATGATGGCGATAATCGAGATAAGGCAAACAGTGATCCAGAATAGGTTGCCTGTGTAAAGCAGGCTGAAGTCTTTTATAAATCCGGAAAGAAAGGTGCGCGAAAAAAAAGATTCTCCTGCAGAATTAAGCCAGTATTTGTACGCCTCCATAACAAAAAGTACAATACACTCGTATATCACCAGCCAGATAATCGTAAGCTTTGATGAAGAACCGGAATTGTTTGCTTTACCCAATATTTGCCAGACTTTTTCCCGAAATTCAGAAGGGAATATTATAAATATAACTACTTACAACGTAAGATTCATGAATATTAAAAATATCACTCAACATTGGTTGCAATTAAAGGTCAATTTAGTTGTGTGATAATGCGCTATTTCAAAACTGTGATTAAATAGCTATAAAAACATTGGTTACAAGAAAAGTTTTAAATTGCTTTTGGCTGAAAAAATTAATATTTTATAAGCGAATCATAAACCTAAATATCGTTCAAATGAAAAAGATCCTTGTGCATCCGGCTTACACACTTTGTTTCCTTCTGATTTCTTCATTATATATTTCCTGTACTGAAGAGCAAACTGTTCATGAGCCGTTTTCATATGAGCCGGCATTTCATAATGCTTACATATTATGCTCAGGATCTGAACTTACACCATTCAACAGTTTTATATCATTCTATGACATAAAAAAAGGTGAATACTCGCAGAACATTTACGGCAATCATGTACTGCCTCAATTTCCTAATGGAATTGCCTATGCAAATAGTAACTTATTCATTTCTATAGTACTTCAGAATGCTAAATTGATAAAGACTGATGTAAACGGAAATTACTTGAGTGAAATTGATCTTTCAGAAAAGCCTGATCGTCTATACTCATACAACGATAAAGTGGTAACAACCAGTTTACCATTTTTCGAAAATCATAATACACTTAGGATTTTTAATGCAGGTGATATGGCACCGTATCATGAAAATGAGAATATCCATCAATATGTATCAGATATCAGTTGTTTAAATGGCAAATTGTATGCGCTGCTATCAAGGTATAATCAATTCGCAATTGATTCATCACTCGTCGTCATTCGGCCTCCGGGACATGAAATACTGGGAAGGCTGGTATTAAGAGATAAGCCTGAGGCGCTCACCCTGAATAATGAAGGCAGATTTGTTATAGCATGTTCAGGCAGCAGTAGAATGTTCTATACGGTTGACCCCGGAACTATGCAGAAAACAGATTCTGCTGCGGCTCCGGTTGCCTTCTCGAAATGCTTATCTGCAGATAAGAATAATCCGGTTGTTTATTATGTTTCCGAGGGTGAAAGGATCGTGAAGCTGAATACTTCAGCTAAAACTTTTACGAATATAATTTTCAACACAAATGCAGGTTATTCAATATCCGGTTACATATTTGATAGCTATATAAAGAAACATTTTGTGATCTTCAGCTCAAGTAATACTGCCTTAAACGGTTTGTTGAAGATCTATAATGAAGATGGGGCATTGGAACAAACGCATGCCACGGGAAAATC
>JAUQXU010000301.1 GCA_030837935.1 Candidatus Brocadia sp. | reverse complement strand
CTCACCCCTCACCCTTCGTCCATCATCCCTCTTCCCTCTTTTCACGTCCCTCGTCCCTCCTCTTTTCAATCCCTTATTCATCAGGCTAAGCATCCAACATTAAAATCATTTTCCCCTATGTGGAAATGTCGATAAGATTGTAAAAACGTCGTTAACAAGTCTTAACGGCACATTACATATAGAGTGGTATGAATATGAACTTATTAGTTTAGAATCATCTCCGCCCTGCGTAATTGCTCCTTGAGCAGCGTATATGATAATCGGTATTTGTTTGTCTTTTGCCGTTGATAATATATTTTTGAATCCAGTCATTCCTGGTGAATAACCAACAATAATTAAACCATGGTTTTTAATAAAATCCGTGTTTTGATGCCTATCTGTAGGGCTATCTGGGACATTAAAGAACTTGCTGTCTCTTAAAAGTTTTGTCTCGATCTCCATACTCTGATCTTTTGATTTAAAAATCATTATTGGTCTTTTCCTGTTTTTAAACAATCTTCTTTCTTTTAGAAAGAAAAACCTGAAAAAACAGAAATATAAAATTACATTGGATATTATAATCCAGATTATAGTACATACGTCAAACGCTGTTAAAAAGGTGTAAAATGTATTTAGCATGATGTATGATAACCCTTTCTATCAAAAAACATGTTTTAGATTTCTTTTAACTCTTTTTGCGAATTTCTTCGAAACCATTCATATTCGGGGTAACGAAAATCTCTGGGGTCGTTTTCATCCCAGACCATCATTTTTCTAAATTGTTTCATGGTTAGAGATTGATCTTCCCTGAATTTCTTTGTACATTGCTCAATCTCTTTTTTTAGCTGTTCGTTTTTTAGCACCTTATTTTCTTTTAATGCAATTGACTTAAACCGGTTTGATGAAGTGTCAACGTATACAATCTCATCAATAGTTATTTTACAGCTTCCTAAACCAAGCGGTTTTCCCTGTCCGATTTTGTGTCTTAACGGCCCGTGCAGCGTATCTATTTCTGATACCGGTATTTCTATTTCCACATGGTCTTCCAGGGCAACAACGTAAACTAAAAGATCAAGTTCTTCCTGGCTTAGATTGGTGAATTGGATTTCAAAGGCAAAAACATGACCGGGCAACAATGCCTTGATAGAAATAGCCCTTTCACGTAATTTTTCGGTGAGAAGAAGTAGGACGTCTTTTTTCCTTTTCGGTTGATGGAAATACATTTTGCGTGATTTCCAGTCCAATTCGCCTGTGTTCTGCGAACGATAAAAGGGTTCATGCCGCATCCCGCAGTTCGCAAGCAGAATCAGTAGGTCTACAGTGTTCCCGCCCTCACGCAATTCTCCATCACTAATACTAATGTTTCCTTTGTGAACCCTTGCCTCTTTCCCTTTTTCCATCATTCCAAATATTCTGCAGGATGCGCACAACCGATCAATTTTCTTGCACCTTGCATAATCATCAGGCACTTCCGGGTTGTCAACGCAGAAACAGCCCTTGCCAACAATCTCGGATAGCGAGCGAAACATACCCTTCAGTGAAGTACCAGGAATAACCGGGCTACCGTTTTTTACGAGAAATTTCTTTTTATCGTTCCTGTTTTCACCGATAAACAAAGGGGTCAAATTATCAAGGGTACATTTAAGGACGCCGCTTATTCCTTTAAACTTTTCATCGGTTACAGGCGGTTTTCTATCTTGAACTTTTTCAACGGGGATTAACCGATATGGGTTCCAAAACGTTTCTTCCTTAGGCATTATTGCTCCTCCGATATTTCCGTTATGCTATGGTATCTGCTGAATTTTGTTTCTTTGACGTTATTTACCCAATTTTCCACACGGACGCAAATCCTGTTGTTTGCGGAATCATTTTTTGCGCACGGGTAGGTAAATCTGTGGGGCACTTGTTGTTCTATCCATTCGTTTGCCTTAGAGCCGTCTTTTACATACCTTCTACCCCACAATACAAAATGAGTGAGGTCTTCCTCTTTTCTTAAATTATCCAATTCCGGCGTGTAATCTTTGAGATTTTGTGGTGGAACGCCCGTGCCTAAATAGACGACTCTTAGCTTTTCACCAACCATTCTCCACTTAATTTCTCCTTCGGCTGAAAATATTCTTCCTTCCGTTGTTTGGACAAACAGTATGTCATTAAATTCAAAGTCCTGAAAATATGCACGCTCCAGCGTAAAGGCGATAATAATGGGCGTTGTTTGCCATGTTTGGTTTTTTATTGTTTCTATAAAATCCTGCCGTAGCAGGTCGTTGGCATATAGTATTGGTTTCTCCATTAGTTCACCCCGGTAATAATTGCATCTATTTTATTAGGCCAGGTGTCGATTTCTATAAACTTAACCAAATCGCTGACGGCCGGTTCCAGGAGGTTTTTCCATGAGTTGGTTATGGTATATTCATACCGCAACCCTTTCCGTTCGACTTGAGGCAAAGGTAGCGTATCTGCGTCTCTGATTGGTTCCTCAAAGAGGCCATAGCTCAGTTTTTCCTGTTCGTCGCAATGAGCCGCAATTCCGGACAGGGTTTCCATCGGTTTGTTATAGGAAATAATTTTAAAATCATTTATGGTTACTGTGATCTTTCCAAGTCCGCGGCTTTTGCCAAAGCCTAGCCGTATAAGACCGTCTTCCATGTCTCTAAAAACCAGGCCTAATAATCCTAATTGCCAGAGTTCGAAGTTTCTGACGTCTATGGATGTTTCAAAATTGCCTTTTGTTAAAACCTCAAAATCATATTTCGCCCCTGCTGCGGCGCCGCCTGTTAACCTATCGATGGCTACTCCGTCGCGGATTTCAAGGAGATGGTTCCTTTCTGACTCTTTCGTTAAGTACGCGTCGGACGTTGCCAATCTACCGATATAGTTGTGTGAGCCAAAGAGGCGGCAAACCGGGCAAGAGACCTTGTACATTTCTGCAGAGCTAATTTTACTATTTTTGTTCGCATCTTTATCCTGCGAGTTCAATCTTAAGCCACAAGCTACTTGTGCTTTCAAGTCCGGAGTCAAATTGTTGTTTTTCCTATCAAGATAAGGTAGGCAAACGGGTATTTTGCTGTCTCCAAGAGTTCTGCATATCTTTTCGGCATAAGCCCTCAGCATGCCCTTTATGGAACTTCCCGGGATAAAAGGCTGCTCTTTTTCACCAAATTTATACGTGCGCACAAAAGACATATCCGTGCCACCTATGGTCGCTTGCCCGGACTTTATAAGTAGCGGATCTATGGGTACTATCGTGAACTCAATATGGGCGCTATTAATTACCTTCTTTAAAATTGCTGTTCC